>JABABY010000040.1 GCA_014237955.1 Planctomycetota bacterium | reverse complement strand
TTTGAATCACAGGGTGCCACTGAGGCGAACTAAGATTCTAGGCAGCACTTTTGGAATGCGAAAAATTAGTCTGCGAGGATTTCGTCGACAGACGATTTAATCTTCCGGCAGATTCCATCTAGGTCCAGATGGTCTTCCTGCGATCCAAAGGGCTCTTCGACATAGTGCGCAATTCCCTCACCTCCGATCACAAAATAAGCAATCAAGGCACTGATCGGAATCGTCCAGTAGTGGAATTCGTCTACTAATGCCCAAGGAATCGTCAGCAAATAGAGGCCGAGACACTGACGCGTAAGAAGTCGCCAGGATCGAGACATCAGCGTCGATTTGATCCGCTCACAGGCACCACAGACTTCCAGTAACATCCGTGCTTCGCTGTCCATCATCCAAAGTTCTTCACGTGTGAGGGCACCAGATTGTGACCATGTTTTGAGCTTTTGATAAATCTTCTGCACGATGCTACTGGGAGCATGTTCGATCCGAATGTCCGGCTCTGAATTGTCTGGGGGTGTTGCGGGCTGTAATGGTGCGCGTAGATGATCTTTTAGCGCGTAGCTAAAGTCTATAATCAAGCGTCGCATTTCCCCCCGACTGGCCACATCGACGTTGGCTAATTGTCGCGTTTTGACGGCAAGGTTTCGACTCACATTGACCAGCGTTCCCCATAATGTGCGGGCTTCCCACCACCTTTCGTAGGCGCGATTGATACGAAACAACACCAACATTCCCATGACAAACGTCAAGGCTGCTTCCATGGGGAACGACACATCTGGTATGTCGAGGCCCTCGAACTGAGGCTTCCATAGCGCAAGGGAACTGTAGGCAGCCATCGGTATTGTCCAAAGCCAGACCCGGCGGAGCGCAATCGTCATTCCCAGGCTTTTTTGCATAGTTCGTTTATTTCAAGAAACAAAATGTGTCCATTTTATTCGACATCTAGCCACATTACAGAAAATACATCTGGCGTTAATAATAGATGTCTATCTTTCGTTGCATTCGCCTAATCAGGGAAGAAACCCTCGCTCTCTCAATTCCTGAATATTATCCGAAGCGCTCTGAAATACCCGCTCAGCCGCATATTTTAAAACCGCAACACCCGCTAAATTTGCGGGTGACGTCAGCACGGCTACACGATCTTCCTCCTGGTCATCAAGTCGTTTGACAATTTTTTCGACCGCGCTTTCCATGCTGTCGTGGACGACCTGCTTCTTTCCGCTCTGATTAAGGAATTTCAGATTAGAGAATGTTGCAGTCCTAGCCAACAAAAACTGTGCAATCCCTTCTTCTTCCATACTGTCAAAAAAGTTTTGAAACTCCGGACGGCTATTTTCCGGAGTGACAATCATAGGTCGCTTGATTCGGACATCACCTTGGGTAACCGAAAGTGGGTCCGTGCCTTCTTGGTTGCCACAGACCAAAAAATAAGGCAGTACACTTTCGCCAAACGTAAACAGGGAATAATCGACGGGCCGCACGATGGATACCGCATTCCAAGATTCATGGAATATTCGCTCTTGTTCGAATTCATCGTAACTCATGGCTTCATCAATCAAAGAATCTTGGTATTCATTATCTGCGGAAAAGCAATCGTAATCGAAGGGGCCTATTAATATACTGTCAAAACTACGCTTGGCATAGAATGGAACTATTTCAGACAGCGATGTCTACGACAAACCATGCATATTTTCGCGAGTCGAACAACGGCTCAGCGGAGAGTACGATTTGGCGTCGTTGCCTGCTGGAGCATCTCGGGGCGTCCGAGTAACACCAACGTACCCGATCGCAAAAAGCGAGGGACCTCGCTAAGAATCTCCACCCCGGGAGGAAGAAGATCGACAATCTGCTCATAGCCACTGCCTGTCGTGATCAGCATGGCTGGACTTTCTTGTTGCAGAAACGGTGCAACAGTTGTCGCAGAATTTGTCGCACGATTAGAATCTGCATCCTCACCATGTGTGGATGCAAGAGGCCCACCACGCAAAAGGGGACGCACGGTACGGCCTGTATAAAAGACGAGACCCGGCTCAAAAAAACCGTACGCACCCATCTTGGTATCAGGCCCTGACTGCTGGACCAGTTCTGTCAAAATAAATCGCGTGCGGTGCCGATCGATACGAGGCATCACAAAACTAAAGACCGAAACGGAGAGCAGGACCGCCATCAGGGAAAACGAAAGTACCATGCCGCGGGCATGTCCCTTTCGCATCATCCAAAAGCACGCCGCTGCACCGAACAACAGTACCACTCCCAAAATACCCAACAGTTCTTCTCCGGGCAAGAAAAGGTGTGCGGCAATTGGAAGACCCACGGCAGCGACCACTCCAACAAAAGCCAGAACCGTCAGGCCGATGGTTACCCACCCATCAGGTGCGATGGTCGTTTTTTGGCACCATTGGTATAGAAACGTCGCGCATAAAAGAGCGAGGCCCGGATAGCATGGTGTCACATAGCTGGGCAATTTGGTGGCCGCAAGGGTAAAGATTGCCAAATACACCCCCACCCAGCACATCGCAAATACATAGCCCGCCCTCCATGGATCGCTGCGGCGAATACGACCGATTGCACCAACGAGCATCGGGGTCGCAAAAACCGACCATGGAAAAAATCCAATGAGGATAGCAATGACGTAATAGAAGGGTCCACCGGAGTGATTTTCCATAGCGTGGGTTGCGCGACCAAAATGTTCGTCAATAAAAAATCCTCGTAAAAATGCGCCGTCTGTGCGTACACCGACAAGAAAATACCAAGGTCCGGCGATCGCCAATGCCACGAGTGTCGCGGTGAGCAGCCGCATCCGCCAACAAGTTCGAAAAAAATGGGCTGGGGCAAACAAACGTAGCGATCGGAAACAACCCACCCGCAAGCGGCTGAAAAACGTTGTCGATACTGTCAAGGCGGTTTTATTTTTTGGAGCATAGAGAATGAGCAAAAACATACCGATGACAGCTGTCGGCAAGATCAGACCTACCGGTCCCTTGGCCAAAATACCTACCCCAAGCACCGCATACATCAGAGCAACGGCCGGCCAGGAGGTTGGAAAATACTGTCCCTCCACCCTGGGCTCAGGAGCCGTTCGTTCACCGAACGCCACGTTGCGCGGCTTGAACGTGGCCAACACATAAATCATCAATCCGACCGTGCTGCAAAAGATTAAAGATGCATCAGGAGTTGTCGCGTGTCCCGACACTTCAAACATCACGCTCGTCGCCAGGATGACACCGGCCAGCAGTCCGACCTGCGGGCCAAAAAGCCTACGGCCAATCACATAGGTCGCCAGGATCGTTCCTAAACTCAACAGTGCAGATGGAAATCGAGCAGCAAACTCATTCACCCCAAACAGGGTGTATGAAATCATGACCAGCCAGTAAAGCAAAACTGGCTTGGCATCACGCAACTTTCCATTGAATGTGGGTACTACCCAATCACTGTGGGCCATCATCTCCGCTGCACAGCCCGCATTGCGTGTTTCATCCCGATCCCAGAGCCGAGAACCGTCAAGATGTACCATCAGGGCCAGCAGACCGATACCTATTAGCAAGCCAATGTGCCACCGTTCACGCCACATGCAACAGCCTCTACACGCAAAAACCACACTATTCAGGAGAATCGTCAGTGTCTGATTTTAGAAGACTGTAACTTTGTGAACAACGTCAGTTTGCCACAATGCCCAGGTTGCTCGTATGAATGCACTACCAGCAATATCCCGAAGGGAACGATGACACCCACCACAATCAGCGCACTTATGGATAGAGAGAAAACCGGACCCACTTGCCGTCTTGCAATTCGTAAACGGTTCGCGCATGAAGACGCGAAACACCCTCCTGCCAGAACTCGATCCGCATTGGAGCTATCCTATATCCGTACCAGTGTTCCGGACGCGACACCTCGCGATCGGCGAACTTCTTTTCAAAATCCGCTACGCGTTGATCCAGCATTGTGTGATTAGGTAGTTCCTCGGATTGGAGCGATGCCCAGGCGCCAATTTGACTACCACGCGGGCGGCTTTTCCAGTAGATATCCGATTCTGCATCAGCCACCGGACTGGCAACTCCCTCCACGGAGACCTGTTCCCCTAAAGAATCCCAATGCAACCCGAGTGCCGCATGGGGATTGCTCGCAAGTTGAGTCCCCTTTCTGCTGAGGGAATTCGTGAAAAACACAAACCCGCGCTCGTCCGCACAGCGGAGCAGGACGATGCGGACCGAGGGCTGGCCATTCTCGCCAACTGTGGCAAGTGTCATGGCAGCCGGTTCCCTCAAAGTCGTTTTTTGCGCTGAATCAAAAAGCCCATCAAAACGCTTGATCGCTTCCTGGTAGATAGGGTCTGAATGCATCACTCTTTGAAGTTTGAAAATGATTGTTATCGCCCGCATTGGCGACCACAGCACAAAGGCCACCAACAGCCATGATGTCTCTAACAGCCATATTGTCTCACTCTAAAGGCGGATTCAGACTGTTGGACTCCTTCACCATACTTCTCAGCGAGAACAGCGACAACCACCGTAGACAAATCGTGAGGCAAAGATCGTTCACGAAAACTTGCGAAGATGGGCCAACGCAATGAGGAAAATATTTTGCCACGATTACTCACACACACCTTTATTCATACAGCGGCGTGCTCATCATCACAGCCAACGGCAGAAACAATATTAAGGGACACCACGCAGCAAGAGATGGGCTTAGTACGGCCGATTCACCAATACTGTGGCAGAGCATAATCACTGCCATAAAGACAACAATCAGCAGCACACAAAAGCCTACGGAGAGAAAGAGGTTTCGTGATTGGCGAGTTAAAACGATCGGCAGGCCAAGCAAAAGAAGATTCATATCTAAGAAGGGCTGGACAAATCGCGAATGAAACTCAACCTCGATGCCAGGATGGTTTTTGACGCTCGGATTCTTTAGTGATGCAATCAACTCGGAGGCGGAGGACATTTTTTGCCAACCACCACCTCCGGTGAGCGCCTGTGGCTCCACCTGACTCACAACAAAACATTCATCCTCAGCAAGCCAATCTGTATCATGCGGCGTTAGAATGACCAACTTCTCATGCAATCGCAATGAACTCTTCTGATCGAGATCTTCGGGCTGAACGACGCCTTCGAGCAAATAACCTGAAGGGCGATCCTTGTTGGCCGCATGATACATTGCCTCTGCGGCAATCAATTGCTGTCCATAGTGATCCAAGGATCGCGGCAAAAAGAAATTTGGTGCCTTGATTCTTCGTGTCCGGAGCAAGAGTCCGGAACCGCTCAGCAATATATCCGTTTCATTATCATACATCGGTGTAATGACTCGAGCTTTTTTGCCATCCATGTCTTTAAAGTTTGTAGACAACTGCCCACGGACCGATGGAAGCAATAGCTCGCGGTTAATGACTGCCAGCAGCACCAAAACGCCTGCTGCAATCAAAATCGGGCGGATTATTCGGGCATTACGAATACCTGCTGCCATAAGGGCTGTCATTTCATTATGACGCCGGAACGATGCGATCGTAAACATCGCTGCGACCAACACCAACAACGAATTCATCCAATCAAAAAACATCAGGGACCGAAAGCCGTAATATTCAGCAAGGAATTTCAGGACACCACCATGAGAACGAGCGTAATGAGTCACTTCGCCAAAATGATTCACTGTGTCCCCAACAATAAACAGGCCGTAGAGACTCAGAAAGAATACGGCAAAGACCCCCAAAAACTGTCGCAGCAGGTAACGATCGATGATAGCCACACTCACGCCTCCGCTGGCAGGGTCTGAGGCTGTTTATCAAGCACTTCATGTACCGCTTTGGCCAAGCAATGCATTCCTTGCTCAATCCGTTCTACGGACTGGACGCCAAAACTTAGGCGAATCATATCATGCTGAATCGGTTCACCTTCTTTTGGAAAACAATGGCATCCAGGAACGTAGAGAACACCCATATCAAGAGCACGGCGGAAAAGAGGCCCATCAGCGCCTGTGTCGATACCGGCAACACACATCCATACATACAGACCCCCAGTCGCAGGAAGCCAACTCACATTTTGTAAATCCCCCAAATGCATTTCAGCAGCCTGGAGCATTGCCTGTAATTTTTTACGATACTCCATGCGGATTTTTTCCACATGCTTTTCAAAAGAACCTTGTTGCAAAATGGCGATCATAGCCTGTTGGCTAAAGTGAGGCGATCCGAAATTGATGTTGCCCTGCTGGCTGCTGATTGGATGTACCAACTCGGGCGGCAAAACACCCCAGCCAACGCGAAGACCTGGAGAAAATGATTTTGAAAACGAACTGGTATGAATAACCGTGTCTCCATCCTCATCTGCCGCCAAAAGACTCGGAATATCATCGCCGTAATATCGCAAATCCCGATAGGCTGCATCTTCAATAATATACATCATGTCGTGTTTTTGATTCCATCGCTTTACAATCTCAACAAGCTCACTGCGGCGATTGGATGATGTCGTAATGCTGCTCGGGTTATCAAAATAGGTTGTTAGATAAATCGCTTTGATCCGTGAGCCGAGTCCTTCAGTAAGATATTTTTCCATCGCGAATGTCAGTGCTTGGGGAACCACCCCCTCTGTATCGACCTCTAGTCCAACAGTACGCACTCCAAAGCTTTGCAGGGCGCCAAGATAAACGAAGTAGGTAGGTGCAGCACAAAAGACAATATCGCCTGGATCGAACAGGGTCAGGCCAATTAGATACAAAAGTTCATTGCTGCCAGCAGTCACAATAACCTGTTCAATCGATTGCTTGCAGGCTGTGCTCTGATCCGCACTCACTAGGCGCGAAAGCAAGATCTCACGGAGCAACGGGTCGCCCATCGTCGTAGAATACTGCAGAGCAGCACGCCCTTGTGCCGGTTGCGAGAGCAAGTGCTCCAAAGCATCATGTGTGGATTCGACCGGCAGGGATGCCTGATCCACAAAACCCGCTGCCAGCGAGATCAACTCGGGCCGAGCGAGGGCTTCTCGCATCAAGTAACTGATCGGCTGCTCCACCGTCCTTTGCGCAAGCTGGCTCAGACGATTTTTGGCAGACATAATTGAATCTCTTACGTTGACAGATACACGAGGAAAGCCTTCTCTGAGAATATAGACCCTCGGAGCATAGAAAACCGCTAACAATCCGGTCAAGGTCCATTATCCGGGCAAACCGGGAAAGATGTGATATCCTCATTATTGGGGCCTTTCACACCGTTCTTTGGCTTTGCAATGGTCGAACTTTCTCACACATTGCGTCATTTCAAAAATTCCATCGGAAATGGCTGGCTCCGGTTACGGCAAACAGGACTTGATTTGTTGTTGCCTCCTGTCTGCACATTCTGCCACGTTGACCTACAGGACGATCACGAGAGCGTTGGTCTCTGCCACAACTGTCGCAGCGAGATCTGCAACCTCGACGAGTCGGTTTGCCTGTACTGTGGCAACCCGACATCTGACGCTAGCGTCAAGGAAGGCTCGGGTTGTCCATACTGTCTCGGTAATCCGTTCTTGTTCCGTTGCATTATCGCATTAGCTGCTTATAACGGCAAAGCACGAACAGCAGTTCTTCAGAGTAAATATCTCGATGGGCAACCGTTAACGATGGCACTTGCCCGATGCCTGTTGGCCGCAAGACAAAACGAAATCGATGCGTTTTTACCCGACTTGATCGTGCCGATTCCCATGCACTGGACAAGGCGTCTCAAGCGAGGAACCAATGGTCCCGAAACGGTCGCCCACTGTCTCGCCGGGAAACTGAAAATCCCTTTTTCAAGACGTGCATTGGTCCAGCGACGTAAAACCGCAAGGCAAAGTGAGCTATCACAAAACGCAAGGCAACGAAATATGTGCGATGCCTTTGGCATCACAAAAGAACGGATGGTGTATCAAAAACGAATTCTCTTGGTGGATGATGTATTGACGACCGGAGCGACTTGTAATGAAGCCACAAAATCCCTGTTGGCAGCAGGAGCCGCCCAAGTCGCCGTTGCTGTACTCGCACGGGCAGCTTGTGAAGTTAGTGGATAGAACGATGTCAATTGCATCGTACCCGGATTGGTTTTTTTGGCCGGGAGGTCAATAATAGGGTCCGTCTTTCATCCAACTCGAGGCAATCCCACCCCACCCAACGGATCGCAACCAAAGTTCATCCGATTTTGAAACGGTGGCGATCGGAATACCGACAATCAAGCATGCCCCCGCTAAAAGTGAAACAAAAGCACGCAAATCCATCACGGCCGTTTAGGCGAGCCGTCGTCAGAGGGCTGGCAGTTATCTTGCCCCCGCTTCTTACGATTGTCATCTTCGTGTGGGTGGGAAGGACCATCTATTCCTACGTACTGCATCCTGTCCAAACCGGCGCACAGCATGTGCTTGTTTGGACAATCGACGATGGGGTCAGTATGTTTCCTGATGTACCTCTGGATCGTGACTTTGTTAAAACTGAAAATGGCGACGAATATCATCGATTGCCGCAACAGCCAGATGGTCGAACCAACCTGCAATGGGTGCCCGAAGATGTGTATGAACTGGTCACGCGTCCGGCGAATCTTCATGGGCAGCCCATTCCGACTTCGCGCCGTGCGATGTTCGAGCGATATGTCGATTTGCGATGGCTCACACCACAAATTGTGGTTCCGGTCTTTACCTGCATTTTTATCTTGGCGATGTACTTGCTTGGGAAGTTTTTGGCAGCCAAGATGGGTCGGTTGGCCTGGACTGCCCTGGAAAAGGTCATCGACCGCTTACCATTGATTCGCAATGTGTATACATCCGTAAAACAGGTTACCGACTTTATATTTAGTGAATCAAATATCGAGTACACCCGTGTTATTGCCGTCGAGTATCCACGCAAGGGAATCTGGTCTCTGGGATTAGTGACTGGCGAGAGCATGTTGGATATTGCTTCTGCCGCTAATGAGCCGGTACTTTCTGTGCTGATACCCACATCGCCGGCACCCTTCACGGGATATACCATTACGATCAAGCGGAGCGAGGCACTGGATATGAACATAACCATCGACCAGGCATTCCAATTTATTGTCAGCTGTGGAGTTGTTGTCGCCCCACAGCAAATTCCCGGGGCAAAGGACGCCGATGCTGCGGCCAATGCCCCTTCGTCTGAAGATGGTTAATCGCTGCACGGGACCATCGCGCGCAACAACCAAAACGCTTCTCTTTCTGCACCAACAAACTGGCAATCAATGAAAACAACGGACTGTATTCGTATTGGCACACGCGGCAGCAAGTTGGCTCGCTGGCAAGCTGAGTGGATTTCCCAGCAGCTTTGCGAGCGGGATATAAACGTGGAATTGGTTACTATCGCGACGCAAGGCGATGAAAACGTTTCCGGATCTATTGGATCGTTAGGTAGTACTGGCATTTTCACCAAGGCAATTCAACGGGCACTCCTTGAAAATCAAATTGATCTGGCGGTGCATAGCCTTAAAGACCTGCCAACCGAGCCGGTCGATGGCATCTTTCTCATCGCCGTACCTAAAAGAGTAGCGTGCATGGATGTGTTGCTAAGCCAAAAAAATTGCACGATCCATCAGCTTCCTGCCGAGAGTCGTATTGGAACTGGTAGCATCCGCCGACAGTCCCAAATACTGTTCCTTCGCAATGATGTTCGCGTACTCGATATTCGCGGAAATATCGAAACCCGGATCGGCAAACTTAAAAACGGCGATTACGATTCCATTGTTTTGGCGCGTGCAGGACTTGAGCGATTGGGTTTGGAGCAACAGATCAGTTATGAGTTCACGATGGATGAAATGCTGCCGGCAGTCGGACAGGGTGCCCTTGGACTGGAAATCCGCTGCGATGATGAGAGGGTACAAAAATGTGTCCGGGGCCTAGATCACCCACCCAGCCATCAAGCGGTGTTGGCCGAACGGACCTTGCTGGCACAATTGCGCGGAGGTTGTCTTGCGCCTGTTGGCGCTTGGGGAAGAGTCGATAGCGAGGGCGTCCTGAAACTAGATGCGGTTGTCCTTGATGCTCGTGGAACAAAACGACTCGCGGTATCGGAACAGGGATTAGCCCAGAGCGCCATCGCTGTTGGGGAAAAGGTGGCCAATGAATTACTCAAGCAAGGGGCCGCTTCTCTAATCGACACTTCCCGCGATACAGAAAGTCAAAACGACAACTGAGCGACACAGGTTTGGCGATTGCATCCTCAAAATGCCAACGCCGAAAGCTTGAGGATCGACAACGCTCAGATCAATCCCACCACCAGCGGTCAGATTGAATACGACTCGGATCGACCAGATTGTGTGCCTGCTTGACGTTTCCTTTAGCATCCGTCTGCAGGTTATGGCCTGAAAGTGCCACCGTCGGCTCAATTTGAATGCCTCCACCAACAGGTGTCATCAGTGTATTTCCCTTCCAATGCACATTCACTGCCGTTTCAACGCGTACTGGCGTAGTGTAGACCTGAACGGGATAGGCATTTTCATTGCTGAATACCGGCATGGTCCAGTCGGCCATTTCGTGAAAGCCTTGTTCACGAATAAAGGCAGCGGCAACAGACAAATCAATCAAGTTGCGAAGCTGGGCCCAGATTGCAGATCTGGCGGCCATCTTGGAATACATCCTGGTAAAGGACTGCGTGAAGAGACGACTGGCACGATCCGATTGGGAGACACTTTTGCGACTTCCATCGGCATTTACAATTTCATCTTCGCCAATCAGCTTGACGCCTTCGCCAACCATCTCCATCGCCAAGTCATCATCCGAGACCATCACCCGTTCATAATCGGGAACGAAATACCACCGCCTCATTGCATTTTGCGAAACCGAAGCAGGATTTGCTTTATCAATATACGTGGACATCCTCACCGAGGGCTTTTCGAGACCAATGCCGATTAATTTCATCCGATAATCAGCTTCAACAAGCACCTGAGCAAAATGAGTGTTCGCGTCGATTCCACCGAATACAACATCCTGGAGTCCCAAGCTAGTCTGTAAGCCGCTGGCAATACGGCCAGCATCATTGGGTTGGATTCCACGGAGTCCTGCTAAAAATTCCTGCATCTTTCGCAGTCCTTCTTGGCTCGGATCAATGGAAACGGTGATCACGGGATCCTCGAGCGAACCGGGGGCAAAAGCCCGGAGTGCTACAATCAGATCCTGCAATTCCAGACAGGGCTGGCCACTCCCAATACCGACTACCCGACCACTGGCATCTTCAACCCAACCTTCGGCAGGGCCGGCAATAACAATGTCTTTTGTCTCCGGATAGTAAAAGACGTATTCCAGTCGTGTCAGCCCAGCCAAGTGACGCATCGCGTCAGTCGGCTGGCGATTATTCTCAATAGCGTCCTGGAGAGCCGTTTCTAGCCGATTGATTGATATTTTTCGAAGTGGACTCTTGCGACAGATATCTTGTGGCAGAGCAGCCCGCGCAGCGAGCACCCGCTGGCGCATCAAACGGCCGCCCGGATCTTCGTAGGTACGCATCTTGAGCACACCGTGCCCATCCACAAGGACACCATTAAGTGCCTGATCCTGTCCCGAGACACTTCCGGGAATCAGAATTCCGAGACCCAGGATCATCGAAAACAGAATCCCGGCAACCATTTTGCCATTTCTCATAGTGCCACCTCTTCTTGAATTGCAACGCAATAACCAGAACTATCCGTTACGCCCCCACCCGCCCCCAAAAAGACGAACGGGTGAGAACGTGATTTGAGCAAAACATTTCACTACGTCGGTGGGACAAACAGAGTGTCCCATACAAAAATTCTAATTTGGGAATTTGGTGGAGACAAGTAAATTGGGTTGTTTTTGACTTTATTTTCGAGTTTCAGCCGTCAAAATCGGCGATCCTCGCAAGATCGCAAAAGGATCACCACAGAACGACTCTGGATCGCCAATAAGAGAGCCTGTGCACGGGGGAGCGATTCCACTCTCGGTTGCGGTACTTTCGATACAACCCCGAGATTCAGTCCAACCCGCACGGAAACCGATCTAGCGTCGTACCCAAAATGTTCAGACCGCATACCGTGGGCAGGCGACAACGTATTGGTAGTCGTCTTCACTTAAGTGAACTGAGGGCCACCGAGGGATTCCCCCCTCGATCCGACAAAATCGACTACCCACCAAAATCGGAATGCCGGCAATCCGGCCAGAGGAGGCCTAACGACCCACTGGCGGCGTGGTGCAATTATTACATGGAGCAGCTGCAGGGGCGGTCATTGCCGCTGGTGCAACCATCGCTGCAGGCCCAACTCGCACGACGTCCTTTCGTCGCAGTTGATCTTGCCCAAGTTGATAGGGCGTGTAGTTGGAACGCAGAACAAAGCTGCGGCCTGGGGCTACCGGTTGATAGATAGCCGAAGT
>JABABY010000003.1:19150-35834 GCA_014237955.1 Planctomycetota bacterium | reverse complement strand
AATTTATCAGCCATTTTTATCTCGCATAAAGCGGTCTTGGAAAATAAAGGGCAGCACCTGCCGTGGATCGGAAAAAGGATTGTACTCCAGTATAATGATCCCGCAGACAGCAACACAGTGGGGCGTCGGTTTCAGTTGTTTTTGAGGGTGTCAAATTGAACCGTGGACAGATTGTAATCGCGTGTATTTTTGGGATCGCGCTGGTTGCTGTAACTTTTAGCCTTGCCTATCGTTATCAACAGACACACGATGTGGTCCTTTTTTGGGGCCCTGAAGCGGCCCAATTGATTGCAAGCCCCAATCGCGTAGAACTCTGGAAATTGGAGCCGTGTGATTCCCGGGGGGAAGAAGTTTCGCAGAATGACCGCTTTGTAATCGATAGCAAGGTGTATGAGGCGGGCGAAAGACGCGATGTGACGCAGGCTCCCGGTTTTCTCAACGCCCGCACTGCCCTCACGCTCAACCGCAGTTTTGAATGGGATCCACAGGGATGCGAGCCGATCTGGTCTCACGCATTGGTGTTTTCTCATGGCGAAGAAACGGCCCGGGTCGTGCTAAGCATGAACTGTGAGTGGGTGTATTCTCTACACAGCAATAAAGCAGCTAGTGTAGCGTCGATTGCTGAGGGTCTTGCCAGACTGTTCAAAGAACAGTTAGGCTCGTGACTTCGGATATTTGCATTAGTCCTATGGAAAAATCATTTTAGGGTAACGTATTAATGAATAGTTCAGTACGCGTCGGTATTGTGATGGGCAGTGATAGTGATTGGCCGAAAATCAATGGTGTGAAGGCCGCACTTGATGAGTTTGGTGTGGAATGTGAGGTCCACGTCATGAGTGCCCACCGAACACCGGGAATCGTAACAGAGTACGCCGGAGATGCCGCCGAACGTGGCTTACAGGTGATCATTGCCGCTGCTGGCGGCGCAGCGCATCTAGCAGGGGTGGTTGCGGCCCATACGACACTCCCGGTCATCGGTCTTCCGGTGCCTACGCCAAATTTAGGAGGACTCGATTCGTTGCTCTCGACGGTGCAGATGCCGGGTGACGTTCCGGTTGCCAGTATGGCGGTGGGTATGGGTGGTCCGCGCAATGCCGGCTTGTTCGCCGTTCAGATATTGGCCACGAGCGACGCGGCATTAAGGGAGAAGTTTGCCGCATTCAAACTCAAGCTCGTGGATAAAATTAAAGCTAAAGATGCTGCTCTTCAAGATAGCATTGAGTGATGCGACTGTCTGTTTTGAAAACACCCGGGGATGAATCGCTAGAGCCGGTTTCGTTGTGTCTGACCCGGGCCCGTGTTTCGAAAGGACATGTTTTATGGGGATAGCAAAAGGTATTCAAAATATTGTCGTCTGAAAACTCGGAAAATAATGTTGGTTGTTCATTCTGACTGGAAAGTGATGGGCCGCCCATCGTGGATACACTTCGCTGGATAGGTGATAGCGCGACAGGCAAGTTGGCTCTGATCGATCAGACGCGCTTGCCAGGTGAATGTATTGAAATAGAACTTCAAACAGCGGAGCAGGTTTGGGAGGCTATTAAAATGCTTCGGGTCCGTGGGGCCCCCGCCATTGGGATTGCGGCAGCTTACGGGATGGTAATTGGCATGCAGTCGGCCGATTCAGACGATGTCGGTAGTTGGTTTTCGCAACTAGAAAAAGTTATTGACTATCTTGCCAGCAGTCGACCCACGGCGGTCAATCTTTTTTGGGCCCTCGACCGTCAGCGTCAGGTTGCCGAGCGTTTGCGAAAATCGCAAAGCTTAGAAGAAATTGCCACTGCTCTGCTCGATGAGGCCGGGGCAATCCACGAGGAAGATCGCCAAATGTGTCGCGCTATCGGGCGTCATGGTGCAGGTTTGCTTGCCAATACTTCGGGTGTACTCACGCACTGCAATGCCGGTGGTCTGGCGACTGCCGATTACGGCACAGCGTTGGCGGTGATATTTTCTGCCCATGAAGATGGTAAAAAACTCCATGTGTATGCTGATGAAACGCGGCCTTTACTTCAGGGGGCGAGGCTAACGGCCTGGGAACTGAAGCAGCGGGGTATTGATGTTACGGTGATTTGTGATTCAACGGCCGCCCAAGTCATGCGGGAGGGTCGTGTTCAGGCTGTGATTACCGGTGCGGATCGTATAGCTGCGAACGGCGATGTTGCCAATAAAATCGGGACGTATCAGTTGGCATTAGTGGCTGCTGCCCACGAGATTCCATTTTATGTGGCGGCCCCGACGAGTACGTTTGATTTGTCTCTCGAAAATGGAAATCAGATTCCAATTGAACAAAGGAATTCGGGGGAAGTAACCCACATATTCGGCTACCAGACAGTGCCGGATGGGGTCGATGTTTACAACCCCGCCTTCGATGTAACGCCGGCCCATTTGATCCGCGCACTGATTTGCGAAAAAGGGATTATCGATCCCGTGACTCGCCAAGAGGTCAAGAATATCGTTTAATCCGCTGTGGTGAGGTGGGATCAAAACAACGATAGCAAGGAAACGGTGTGCCGGAAGATGCGCTGTGTTTGGCGCAAAAAAGGCTGTGCGACTTTAGATGTCGTAATAGAGGCAGAATTCATAAGGGTGCGGTCGAAGCCGCACGGCATCTACTTCATTTGTCATTTTGTATTCAATCCAAGTATCGATCACATCCTTGGTAAAGACATCGCCACGCAAAAGAAACTCATAGTCATCAGAAAGGGCTTTGAGTGCATCCTGTAGCGATCCAGGAGTCGTTGGCACATTGGCAGCTTCTTCAGGAGGCAAGTCGTAGATATCCCGATCGAGTGGCTCGCCCGGATCCATTTTGTTTTGGATGCCATCGAGCATGGCCATTAGCATGGCAGAAAATGCCAAGTAAGGATTGCAACTTGGATCGGGGCAACGAAATTCAATTCGCTTAGCCTTCGGACTGGGGCTATACATAGGAATGCGGCAGGCCGCACTACGGTTTCGCTGCGAATAGGCCAAATTGACGGGTGCCTCATATCCGGGAACCAATCGTTTGTAGCTGTTGGTTGTGGGATTGGTAAAGGCCAAGATACTTGCCGCATGGCGGAGCAATCCGCCAATGGCATAGAGTCCGATCTCGCTTAATCCGGCATAGCCACTTCCGGCAAAAAGCGGTTCACCATTTTTCCACAACGACATATGAGTGTGCATGCCGGAGCCATTGTCTTCGAAGATGGGCTTGGGCATAAACGTGACCGTTTTCCCATATTTGGCGCCGGTGTTTTTGATGGCGTATTTATACATCATCATGTGATCTGCCATGCTCACCAAGTCGTTGTAATGCAGATCAATTTCGGATTGTCCCGCTGTACCCACTTCATGATGCTGACATTCAACGTCCAGCCCCATGCCGATCATGGTCTGCATCATTTCATTGCGGAGATCCATCATTTTATCTGCAGGAGGAACGGGAAAGTATCCCTCCTTATGCCGCAACTTATGTCCAAGGTTTGGGCCTTGCCCCACAGATTGAGTGTCTTTTCCGCGGTTCCATTCTCCCTCGATGCTATCGATAAAATAATGTCCGGAATTTGGCGTCTGATCGAAACGGACATCATCAAAAATAAAAAACTCTGCCTCGGGTCCAACAAAACATGTGTCTGCGCAGCCGGAACTTTTAAGGTAATGTACTGACTTTCGCGCGACATTGCGCGGGTCACGACTATAGTCCTCTCGCGTAATAGGGTCCTGGATGTTGCAAATCATCACTACCGTCGGCAGTGCCGTGAAGGGGTCCAGGAAAGCAGTCTCTGCCTCTGGTACCACCAGCATGTCACTCTCGTTGATTGCCTGCCAGCCACGGATGCTCGAACCGTCGAAACCAAGGCCATCTTCAAAAATCTGGTCACTGAGTTTATCGACTGGGATGGTGAAATGTTGCCAGAGCCCCGGAAAGTCCATGAAGCGCAGATCTACAGCCTTGACGTCGTTTTCACGGCAAAGTGCCAACACTTCGTTTGGTGTTTTCGTCACAAAAACCCCCTTCTCCGGAAAGGCTACAGAAATCGCATGAAATATACATGCGGAGGTTGTCGATTTACCATGTGTTATGCAGTCCATCAACAGATCGCATCATAGCGCATCGCGGTAGATTTTCAACTGCCTGAGAAAGGATCTGCAATGGATCGAGCACCATCCAAAATGAACCAATCACTTTGGTCCTCTCCACTAATACATCACGCAGAACGCTACGAGCGTGCCACAGGAAGATCGTGACGAATGGCTTGCAGACGACAAAGAGAAGACGTCTCTTTGCCTACTGTTGTCGGAAGCAAAGGCTGGCGTGAGAGTTGCTGTCCATAGCAATGGGAGAAAAGAATTGGCAATGCGTCAATAATGCCATTCGCCAGAAAACGAGCGCGCTGGTCGGCTACAATTTGGCTTTCGGAAAATAGTTTTACCGGGCAGCTACTTTTTGAACTGCAGCATTGATTCCCGCCTTGAGTATGGCATCGGATTGATCAACGTTGTAGCCGTTGTCATTGCCATGTGGCCTTTGGGTCTGATGGACGACGATGTCAGGGGAAACCCCGATATTGCTAATCGGTTGCCCGTTCGGCGAAAAGAATTTAGCAGTCGTTAATCTAAGGCCAACACCACTTCGAGCAAGTGGAAAAATCCCCTGAACCGATCCTTTCCCATAACTTCTTTGGCCGACCAAAGTTCCACAGCGATGATCTCGAACGGCAGCCGCGAAGATCTCGCTGGCACTGGCACTATTTTCATCGACAAGTACGACGAGCGGCAATTCCCAAGTGCTGGACTGACGAGCGGAATAATCGTAGTCTTCTTGTTTGTTTCGGCCTCTTGTAGAAACAATCGTTCCTTGCGGTATGAATTTGTCTGCAATATCGACTGCGGAACTCAAAAGTCCACCAGGATTTCCTCGCACATCGATAATCAGACTTTTCATTCCACTGTGGTAAAGTTTCCAAAGGGCATCATCAATCTCCCGACTGGAACTACGTTGGAAACTAACCAACCGAATGTAACCAACCGCGTTTTCTTCATCGATGAGGCCAACCTTCTCAACGCTAGGAACTTCCACATGTTGCCGGACAATTCTCATGGTCCGAACCGTTTGGTCCGGGCCAGATACGGCTAGTTCAACGGTGCTATTGTTTGCACCCTGCAAGAGAGCCGCTGCCTGATCTGTAGAAAGATTACGTGTTGGCGTGCCATCTACGGACAGAATCTTGTCACCATCATGAATGCCTGCCTTCGCGGCCGGGCTACCGGCAATCACTGATACAATCAGCAGAGAGTCAGGCGCGGATTTCAGCTCAATGCCAATGCCCACAAAATTGCCGTCGATCTGCGAATACACATCTTTGAGCTGATCGCCGGTCAAATATGTTGAATAGGGATCCAGCCCGCCCGCTGCGCCGGCAACGTATTCCAAAATAATTGCAGTAGGTGCCATTTGCATTTCTGCCGCCACAAGCAATGCAGCTGCTCCTACAACAGCTTGGGCGTCTTGCCGAGTATGTATGGATCGACCATCAATGAAATTCCGTAAGCGAGAAATCGTTGTGTCGACAGTTGCTGGAGTTGTCCCGTGCAGATTCTTCTCAATAAAGGTCTTTTCCTTTAATGCAATTTCCACACAACGTGTTCCACGATCAACCAATGTTTTCCAATCCATCGGTTTGACATAGTGGGAGTCCACCTTAAGTAGTATCTCCGCGAACAGTTCACGCGCTTCTTGATCTGAAAGACTGGTAAGTGTGGTACGGTAACTATGGTCTAAATAACGTCGCGATAAATCGTAGTGGATCCGAGCGGTTTCTTGACATTTGTATAATGTTTGGTCGTCCGGGTAACGCTTAATTGCACCCTCATAAAGGGATAGAGCTTCGTCCCACTTTTGTTTTTGTTCCAGCGCATTGGCCTGTTGGATGAGAAGCTGGATGCTCTCGGATTGCTTCAATAGTCGAAGCTCGGATTCGGCTGCAATAGAGCTGGATACAGTCCAAAATAGCGATGCTACGATTATCGCCGAAACAATTGGTAGGACTCGAAACGCGCTACGAGCACTATTGCGTACGCGGAAAATAGCGAGAGATAGATCTTGCCAGCGTACTCTTCGCGGGCGTAAGTTCCGATAGTGAATACTTGGCATACTTGTGACCCACGTTATCAAGAGAGACTCGGTAAACCGCTTGCGCGGATGAGCCGGTCAGGCGGGTCTGCCATCTGGCTGGGAAAATATACGTCACAATTTGACGTCCGTCAAAGAATAGCGCCAAAAAGTTTTCGTTCCCTAACCCTTCTGATCCTGGTAATCGTTACCAGGTGTTGCCAAATAGAACTGTTGTTCTGTTTGGAAATATAAAACGTATTCTAAGGAATGCGAGGTTATTCTCTTTTCAGCCATGTTTTGACGATTCGTGGATCTGAATGGGCGCCACAGATCGCTATACGGATTGTTGCGCGTTGCACCCAAGAATCAAGATCTTGACCGGGACAAGGTTGCTGCGTAGGGGTATATTTTTGTCTCTACTTGCCGTCATAAGTGGCACAAGTTGAAGAATCGGACCAGAATCGTCCGATATCTTCCCCAGAGAAAACATGATCTAAACGATCAACATGGTTATAATTAGCGCTGTTGGGAGCCAAAAACGGGACTGCCCGTTTTGTTTAAATGCTTGGCATATATATGGATACGAAATTCAATGCCGATCAGAAAGCAGATTCGGACCAGTTGAAGGGTACCGACAGGCCACTTCAGCTAACCCCCGATTTGGCGGCGGAGCTCCAAGGGGCCAACGAGCAGCTAGAGCTAGCATCCCCGGAACAAATTATCTCCTGGGCCGTGGATCGATTTTTCCCGAGACTCACGATGGCAACAGCGTTTGGTCCTGAGGGGTGTGTGATCCTTTCTATGCTTGCCACGATACAACCTCGGACACCAATCTTTAATTTGGATACCGGCTATCAGTTTCAAGAAACACTCGAACTTCGCGATCGAATTGCTGAGAAATATGGAATTGAAGTAGAGCTCAAAAAACCTGAAATGACAGTGGAGCAATACGAACAGTTACATGGTGGTCCATTACATCAGACCAATCCGGATCAGTGCTGCTTCGACCGTAAGATACGTGTTCTACAAAAAGCGGTGGTCGGTATGCATGCTTGGATGAGCGGCATTCGTCGAGATCAGAGTCCTGATCGTGCTCAGGCTGCAATTGTTGGGTGGGACAAGCGATTTAATCTGGTCAAGATTAGTCCGTTAGCCAATATGACAAAATCAAAAATTTGGAAACGTATTCTACGTGAAGAGATTCCATACAACCCTCTGCACGACAAAGGTTATCCCAGTATTGGATGTTTGCCATGTACCAGACAGGTGGACGTGGGAGAAGACGAACGTTCTGGTCGCTGGAGTGGCACAGGAAAGATCGAGTGCGGCTTGCATTCGATTGAATTTGAGCAGGGTGGAGGAATCTAGTTACTGCAAACAGAGCAGTTTCTCTAGAAGACAGGTCTCCCTTGTACTTCAATCGTCGAAAACATTGATGAAAATATCTGCAAAAACAGAATATGCCTGTATTGCCATGCTGGAGTTGGCAACGCATTTCAGATCGAAGGATCCGGTGCGAGTTCGCGATTTGGCAGCGGCACATGGTATTCCAAGTCGCTTTTTGGTGCAAATTCTTTTGCAAATGAAAGCTGCGGGATTGGTCACCAGTACGCGTGGATCGGCGGGCGGCTACCAATTGATTCGCGATCCAGAACAGATCCGTCTTGCCGAGGTGATGGCTGTGATTGAGGGGCCTGTCACTGCGCCGCCAATGAACGTTTCGGCAGACACACCCATTACCCGTGTTTTGCACAGCACATGGTGGGAGGCCGTCGATGCACAACAGCAGGTTCTATCCGCGGTTACTTTTGCGGATTTGCTGGAGAATAGTCGAGATACGTGCGCGTTGATGTACTATATCTAACCCCTTCTTTCAGGTTAGGTGCTTTCTAGGTTAGACGATCAACCGCACACCCCCAAGTTCAGCAAGTCCATACATCATGCGCCCCGCTGGCGAACCGATAAACATAAAATTTTTAGGGATGTTCCACTCTTTGGAAAGCTTATCTATTAAGGCAGGACCAAAATTGTCCTCGATAATGACAAACTCCATCTCAATGTCAGGATACACTTCATTGAGAAAATCAATATCGTCCTTTATTTTTTCCGGAACCTCCTTTTTGTCCTTAACAACGGTAACAATTTTTATGCGATTGGTATGCTCATTATTTGTGACATACAACATGGCGTTGTTGAGATTGGCGATATTGTCACCCCGAGTAAAGAAGACAATCTGTTGAGAATTAATTCTCTCAATTGTTTCGCGAATCCACTGGGTGACCGTATATAGCGGGTTCAAGAAACCGCTAATCATGTGTCGCAATACAAACAGGCAGAATTTAAGTAGGGCGATCCGGCCGAGCATCGCGGATACGATCAGTATTGCCGGTATGAAATACCAGAAAAATGTGATTAGATTGGAGAGTCCATCACTGCCAGAACTCGTTACTTTTCGATGATGGGAGTCATTAATGGTGAAGTTTCCCGAAACAACTTGGATTTGAATTGTGGCATCTGGTCCAACTTCGATCGTTGAGAAAACGAGAGTTGTCTCTGTCGCTTTAGCAGTTATCCCCGTTTTGTCTTTGGATTGATTGATTTGCTGTTCAACATTCGAAAAACGTTCTCCCTCATCCAGATAGATAGTGGAATGTCCCGCAGGTCCAGTAAGTTGAAGTTCTGCGTCATGCGCAATCCGGCCATTTCTTTGTTGGTGAAATAATTCTGCATGCTGCCGCATGAAAGTATTGCCGATCAGTCCGGCAACGACACCCAAAAGTGCCATTGCGACATACAGCCATGGTGCCGTAGTTGGCCGGGGCAATGTTTGTCTTTTGACTTTCAGTAGGATGTTTCCGATGCAAAACAAAGCCATCACGGTCAAGAACGAGATGGTATAAACGCCTGCAAGCGCCTCCAACCGCCCCTCGGTTAACAGAAGAATCGAAACCGAAAGTAGGAAAAATGCGATGATGATCCGATGGGTTGTGCCACGCCGAGTTGTTTTCAGTAGAAACTGCGGTAGACAGCGGTCAAGAGACATTCGATGTACCAGTCCATTAACACCTACAAAACTCGTGAGAACCGCACCGCTAAGGACGAGTACCGCATCGGCGGAAATAATCCATCCCAACCATTTTCCATGGCCAACAATTTGTCCGATATCCGCCAATAATGCATTGCTATTGTTGCTGTTAAGGTTGCCGATAGGCAAAATAGCGAGTGCGAGTATTGCCATCGCAGGGTTAAAAATACTCACGGCGATCCACATATTTCGCAAGGTTTTCGGAAAAATGCCCTCCGCCTGTTGTTCCACAAAGTTTGCGGAACTTTCAAATCCTGAAATACCCAAGAGGGCTGCGGAGAAGCCAAAAAATATTGCTACCGCGGGACTGTAATTGCTGGGTGTACTCAAATTGGCTTCGAGAGTTGAAATGCCGTTGAATAATACGTAAAGAATGCCAACAAGAATGAGTAGAGAGAGGCTTACAATGTGGGTAATAAAAATACCGATAGCCACAACCGCCGATTCACTGATGCCGACAATGGTCAGCACCATAAAGATTGCCAGCAGTCCAATGGTCAGCGTGATGATCGTTGGGTCACTCCAATCGCTGGGCCAGAGTTGTTGCAAATAATGGATTGCCTCATTAGCCGATAAAACAGCAGTGGCCATGTAGGAAAGAATCGTCAGGCAGGCAGCGATAGATGCGCGAAATTTACTCGTGGTGTTGAGCAGCGCATTGTAAGCTCCCCCATTGAGAGGCAAGGCTCCTACAACCTCGGAATAAATCGACCGGAAAAAATAGAGGAGGCCCGCAACCAGAAAAAGTGCTACTGGCGCCCAACGCCCGGAGACAATAATTGCCAATGCAGATACATAGAGACATGATGAGGTGATGTCATTTCCGCAAATCGCTGTAGAAGCTAATTGTCCAAGGCCACCATGCTTGTGTTCAATTCCGTATTGACTGTCACTAACCGACATAGTGATGCGATATCTCTTTTAAAAGAGAGCTACCCGAAGATGGCCCAAGATGGACGAAACGCCCGAATCATAGCAATCACAATCAGGACTTGTCTACGGTCATGGTCCACTCGCCAAATGTTGCGCAGGATCCCAATTGTCGCGTGGTAGCCGTGAAAAGCACTGTCTAATCGCAAAAAGAATTATGGGAAATGGCGCCCTGGTCCAATTGAGAGAAAATAGCCGCAAAGATATTCCAAAGCTGGATTATCCAGTACCCCGTCTGAAATACCCGACACGGTTTCCGTTACACAGGGTCAGCTTGCGTCGAGTGGCTGCATTCCTTTGCCGTCGCCAATAATGCACATCGACATCAAAATCTCGAGCGGCGTTGCGTTACTGATAGAAATGACGTGGCCATCGAGAAAAACAAAAGGCGTGACGTCAGGATGTGGTCCCCCGAACCAGCTTTCGTCATACGTTCTGTTGACATCCTGGCTTTGAGGTAACCCGCCACTGAGGTCCGCAAAGATGGTTTTTGGGTTATCCCCAGAAAAGAATGCGGTATCTCCAAGGTCGTGGGCCTCCATCGATGTATCCGCATCGCTGCCGTCCGGGTCGACAACATGGCGATGTCCAATCAGGATCGTTCGACTTGTGCCATCTTTGATCTGCTTTGGCCGAATGCGTGAGCGAGTATGGATTGCCCCCGCTTGCGTGAGATCCACGTTTTCCGTTCCTGAATCATACCGGAAATGATTTCCTGCAGCCGCTGCATAATCTCCACCTGCAGCACATCCAGTTACATCTGGTGGGGCATCATCGTTGTCAAAGTTTCTATCAGCGCGATACTTGCCACGGGTTGGACAAATAAAGAGACCAACCGAACTACGCATCGCTACTGCATTTTCAGGTGCATCGACGCGTAATTCTGAATCGTACGCCTCGTGCGTTGCATGCTCCTCAACATAGGGCAACAATCGAAATGCCCACGAAGTAGCATATTGTCTCGTGTCGTCACGCCCCATCGGATAAACCCGTCGATCCGCACTGTACTGCAGTGCTGCCAAGCCTATCTGCTTAAGATTATTCTGACACTGAGATCTCCGAGCGGATTCCCGGACTGATGAGAGCGCTGGAATCAATAAAGCAACAAGAACTCCAATCACGGCGATCACAACCAACAATTCCACCAGGGTAAATGCACGATGGACGTTTCTTCTTTTATGTGTCATGAGCATCTCTTTTCTGGAATCTAAATGGCAAACTTGATTCAAAAATAGAGACCAAGTTCGTTGCGAAAAGCGATAGGCCGCTGGTAGGCAAAAGGTGGGAAAAAGGATTACGGAAAAGTTCCCTGTAATGCTTTAGAAGCACAGTGTAATCGAAAAGTTGGGAATTTGCAAATTCGACGATTATCCGACTGGCGAAACGCATGATGAGCTTCGTACATAACAGCAATTCAGAATTCAGTGGATGCAATTTCGGTCACTGAGACTGCTAGACAAAAACCACCCCTGGGCATGATCGGGAAGGGAAACAGCATTCCTTTCCAGCGAGAATACGTTTGATCGATAACGTTAGGGCGCGTCGGAATGAAGTTGGTCGGCAAAGAGTTCTCGAATTTTTTCCACTTTGGGCTGGATTACCGCGCTGCAGTACCGTGGATATTTATTCTTGTTGGATCGATAAAAATTCTGGTGCTCTGTTCCCGCAGAATAAAAGGTTCCCGCAGGCTCGATGGCCGTCACAATGGGTGCCCCAAATATTTCACCCTCTTCAAGCCGTTTGATGGATTCCATCGCCAACCGTTTTTGCTTTTCATCGTGATAGAGAATAATGGATCGGTACTGGGGGCCAATATCATTCCCCTGGCGATTGAGCGTTGTTGGATCATGGCTTTGCCAGAAGGCCTCTAAAAGCTGTGGATACGTAATAGTATTGGGGTCGTATGTGATCTGAACGACCTCGGCATGTCCAGTGGTTCCTCTGCAGACTTCTTGATAACTGGGGTTCGGTATTATTCCACCCGCATAGCCCGATTCGACTTTCCGTACACCAGCCAACTGTTGGTAGACAGCTTCTGTACACCAAAAACATCCACCACCGAATGTTGCGGTTGCCAGATTGGGCGACGATGTGTTGGCGTCTGTCACCAACCGCCCTCCTGAATTGACATGGCGTGATTCATTTGGATTTCTTGTGAGTATTCCGACTGCAAGTAGAAAGAGCCCCACTATTACCAAACAGACAATCGGAGCTAAGACCTTTTTTTGCACAATTAAACTGCCCGTTATTTTAGTAGTTGTTTCACGGAGTGGTAACGATCAAAGCGGGAATCCATTTTTTGGACGAGCCATTTCCGGAAACCCATTTTTCCATAAGGGGACATTCGTCCGTGAATCGTTCTAACAAATATCAATGAAACTAGACTAACTCAATTCATCAAAAAATTTATTCAGCGCACTATCTTGGGGGGCAATTGGATCAGTATCAAGTTTATTCACATCGAAAAGTACATTCCCAGCAGGTTCGTCCGCCTCTTTGATGCTTTCAGCTGGAACTTTCGAAACCGATGTTTTGGTGTTGGCATCTTTTCCTGTAGGATTCTTCGAAGGAGTTCCTGATGTTTTCGAGTTTTGCTCGGGCGGCTTCAGTTCGGACCCAATATCGCCAATATTTCCGAGCAGGGAATCATCGATCCCGAGAAAACTTCCCTCTGTTGTTTCCTCGTAACGCACCATTGCTAACACGCCAGATTCTTCCGAAGCCTCGATCGCATGTTCCCCAACGACGTCCGTTTTTGTCGCAGGTTTGTAAACGACCTGCAAAGTTACTGGTCCAATGGTCAGGAAATCATCAGTGTCCAGCAGCGTTGGTTTGTGGATTTTGACATCATTCACAAACGTTCCGTTTGCCGATTCAAGGTCGTGTACAAATATTTTGCCGTTTTTATCAAAGAGCTGACAGTGTTCGCGGCTGACCACACTTGTTCGAACTTTGACCCCTGCTTGCTTGCTCCTGCCAATGACAGTGGGCAGCCGGAGCGGAATTTCTGCCGCATCGGCGCCTTGGACCACAACGAGCTTGGCCTTCATATGGACATCCTTTTACGTTGATAATGAGTTATTCCCCGACCTAAGCCTGTTATTATTTCCATTCTACGACAAGCAATCGGCAGGTACAATCATTCTCGTCACTTACGGATTTAATCTCTTGGATTGTTGCCGAATTGATGAATATTGATAAGAAAAGGTGAGCGATTCGGATTGCAAGTGCGATCGACTCAAACAGGCGGTCCCGTCTCCCGAGGTACCTGACACGATTGAAGGACTTGTGTTATTTGTGGCAACTGGTTGGCCAGTACCTATTTATCTTTTGTATGGACATGTGAAAAAATTGGGACTCTGATTGCAGCATGAATATTATTGGGATCAATGCGTATCATGGGGATGCATCGGCCGCTCTTGTCGTCGATGGCCAACTCGTGGCAGCTGTAGAAGAGGAGCGGTTCAATCGCATAAAACACTGGGCAGGATTTCCAGCCGAGTCAATTCGCTGGTGTCTCGAAAAAGAAAATCTCAAACCGCGAGATATTGATCACGTAGCGATATCGTTCAATCCAAAGGCGAATATGCTCAAGCGTGTCGGTTTTGTTGCACGACACTGGCCATCGCCTTCGGCCATTATGGATCGTCTCAAGCGTCAGGGAAAAACACTGGGCCTTGAAGATCAGTTTGCTCGGGCTCTTGGCATTGATAGATCCGACTTCAAGGCGCAATTTCATCGCATTGAGCATCACCAGACACATGTCGCTGCCGGTTTTCTAATTTCTCCCTTTGATGAAGCAGCAGTTCTTTCGGTAGACGGAATGGGAGATTTTACAAGTGTTCTAACGGCACAGGCTCAGGGCACAAACTGGAGGGAGTTGGACCGGGTGTACTTCCCGCACTCACTGGGATTTCTCTATAGTGCCGTAACGATGTATCTGGGCTTTCCTCACTATGGCGATGAATACAAGGTTATGGGTCTTGCGCCTTATGGGGAACCGGAATTTATTGATGTGTTCAGAAAAATCATTTTTCCCAAAGGTGATACTTTTGAATTGAATCTGGATTATTTCACGCACCATAAGCGTGGTATTCGCATGGCATGGAATGAGGGCTCACCAAAAGTCGAGCCCTTTCATAGCTCGCTTCTGGAGAAAGAGCTTGGCCCGATGCGCGATTCAAAAGATGAATCGACATCGCGACACGACAATATTGCAAAGTCGCTGCAGGTGGTGACCGAAGAAATTGTTTTGCATCTTTTGCAATGCCTGCAGCGATCTACAGGGCTTAAAAATGTCTGTCTGACTGGTGGGGTGGCAATGAACTCGGTTGCCAATGGGAAGGTGACTTCAAATACGGAGTTTGATCAGGTGTATGTGCCAGCAGGTGCTGCCGACAATGGCACCTCGTTCGGGGCGGCTTTTTATGTTTGGAACACACTCCTCGGCAGGTCGAGAGGATTCGTTCAGGACCATGCCTACTGGGGTTGTGAGGCTACCGACGAAGAGATTGTGGCTGCTTCAGAGGAAATAGGTGTGCCTTCACAGTTTCTCTCCCAGCAGGAACTCATCGACAATACCACCGATCTCTTGCTTGATGGCAAGGTCGTTGGATGGTTTCAAGGGCCCATGGAATTCGGCGCTCGTGCTTTGGGCAACCGATCTTTGCTGGCGGATCCGAGACGGACTGATATGCGAGATATCATCAACTTACGGATCAAATTTCGGGAGAAGTTCCGTCCCTTTGCCCCGAGTATCCTTGAAGAATATGTGTCCGACTGGTTTGAAATTGATGAACCCACACCCTATATGGAAAAAGTATTTCCAGTTCGTGCAGAAAAACATAGTGTGATTCCTGCAGTGACGCATGTTGATGGCAGTGGGCGTTTGCAGACGGTTTCCCAGAAAACGAATCCCCTTTACCACGCCTTGATCAAAAACTTTTATGACAAAACAGGTGTGCCGATAGTGCTCAACACATCACTCAATGAGAACGAACCGATTGTACGTACACCGATCGAAGCGATACGTTGTTTTTTGCGAACAGACATGGATGCCATTGTGATCGGTGGCCATTTGTTTAACCGACATGCTCCGGAGTTCCCGGAAAAATTTCGCAGTCGCATACATGAGGCGGTCTGAATCTCTCTGGTCCTGATTCGTCTTCGGGATGCCGGTCGACAACTTGGTAGCATCGGAGTCTAATAACATCATGAAAGGCGGGTGATGATGAAAAGACGATTGCTTTTTGTGTGTCTGCTTAGTCTCCACGGTGCCTTGGTAAGTGGGGTTGTGGCCGAGGTTCAAGAGGGCTTCCATCCGATCTTTGACGGCCGTTCCCTAGAAGGTTGGTCTGCGCCCGATATGCGCTATTGGACCGTGGAAGAGGGCGCGATTACAGCCCGCGCAAGTGATAAATTACCTTGTCGGGAAAATCAGTTTCTCGTGTGGCAACTTGGCCAAATCGATGATTTTGAGCTTAAGTTAAAATTTCGGATTTTGGGCGAACCCTCCGCAAATTCCGGCATTCAGTTTCGTAGCCAAATTGCCAAGAATGGCCATGCCAAGGGATATCAGGCAGATATCGACCGGGCCGGAAAGTGGCTTGGCGTGCTCTACGATGAGCATGGTCGTGGCGTACTTGCCAAACGGGGTGAAAAAACGGTGATTGGCCCAACGGGGGAGAGAAAGACGACTCCCCTTGGCGTGAAACAGGCTGAGGTGGATCTTGCAAAGTGGAATGACTATCACATCATTGCCTGTGGGACACATTTGACACTCAAGATCAACGGTGTGACGACTGCAGAAGTTGTTGATGACGAAAAAGCGCACCACGATCTTCGCGGGAAGTTGGCATTACAAATCCACTCTGGCCCACCGATGGTGGTCCAGTTCAAAGATATTCAACTCAAACGATTACCCCTTTGTGGAGATCGAAAAAAAATTGTGCTTCTTGCGGGTGCACCTTCACATGCCAGTGGCGCACACGAGTTCAATGCGGGCGTCAAACTCTTAAGCAAGCGTCTGCAAAAAATCGACTCCGTTGTCGTAGCCAACTACCATAATGGCGGTTGGCCCGAAGATCCGACGGCCATGCAAAATGCCGACGCGATTATCGTCTATGCAGACGGCCTCGGATCACACCCATTGCGGGGTCACTATAAAGAGGTGGACGATTTGATGCTCAAAGGTGTAGGCCTGATGTGTATGCACTATGCCGTACATGTAGAACCGGGGCCGGAAGGAGAATTTTTTAAGCGTTGGATTGGCGGGTATTATGAGTCGGGTTACTCGACCAACCCTCATTGGAACGCGCTTCTTGAGCCAAATCGGGATCATCCGATCACACAAGCACAGGAAGCAGCAGCCATTGATGACGAATGGTATTTTTCTATTCGCTTTCCAGAAAATACTCAGGTGGTGCACCTGCTCGATGCAGTTCCCGACGAACAAGCACGGTCGAAAAACGGTTATCCTCCCGTGCCTTATCCACACATCCGCGCCGCATCGGGACAGAAAGAAACTCTGATGTGGGGTGTTGAGCGGCCTGATGGCGGTCGTGGGGTCGGCT
>JABABY010000003.1:0-19140 GCA_014237955.1 Planctomycetota bacterium | reverse complement strand
CGAAATGCGATTCTTGCCGGGATGCTCTGGGTGGCCGGTGCAACTATTCCAGAAGTTGGTGTTCAGTCGGCGGCAGTCAGCGAAGCGGAACTGAATAAAAATCTCGACCCCAAAAGCAACATGAAAAAAATCCATGCGCCCTGAAAATGGCGTCTGGTTGGAACGCAAAAAAGCAATCATTTCAGAGAAGCGTATCCTCGACCAGAATACTTTTAGAGAGGTTCTGATAGGGACGATTCTGCCACCATAAACTCCGGCAATCACATTGCACGAATGAACCGGCGAACTAACGTGTCTCTGCCTTTGGCCGTTCACGTTTTAACCGTTCAAAATGTAAAGTGTCGGAAATGCTTACGGGTTGCGTTTAGGACGGGCAGGTGAGAGTGATCCGGTCGGCCGGATCAGCTTTGCCGTTGGACGCCGCTTTTGCTCGATGTCGGCAACTTGCGCTTCATACGCCGCCTGTAGGCGCTTTACGATCTCAGGGTGCTCTGCTGCCACATTGGTTGTTTCGCTGATATCGGCGAGGGTATCGTAGAGTTGGACCGGATACTCGGAGAGCTTGGCTCGTTTTTGTGGCCGGTCCTGGTGATGTTTACCTTCCTGCCAGGGATAATACTTCCACTTGCCGCTGCGGACCGTTCCCGGGCCGTGCATCAGGCACCAGGCATCGTGCGGGCTTTTGGCTCCCACCTCGCCATGCATCAGCGGCCAGATATTGTGCCCATCGATAGCTCGATCTGGGAGCTTGCCACCAGCAAGATAGGCGAGTGTCGGCAAAATGTCGACGCTTGCAACCACTTCGCGACAGACGCTGCCTGCAGGGATATGTCCTTTCCACTGCATCAGCGTCGGTTCGCGGATGCCACCGTCATAGACACTGCCTTTACGGGAACGGAGTGGCAGAGAAGATCCCACGGCTGCCCCGTTATCGCTGGTAAAAATGATCAGTGTGTTTTCATCGATACCTGCATTAGCGACCGCCCTTAAAATTTCGCCCACCGACCAGTCCACTTCCTCGATCGCATCCCAAATGAGTTTCTCGGTACGTCCGGCAAAGGCGGGGGAAACCGCCAAAGGAAGGTGGACCATGGTGTGGGGTAAATAGAGAAAGAACGGGGCATCCTTTTGTGATTCAATGAATCGGATCGCCTCCTCGGTATAACGCTTGGTGAGCGTGGTCTGGTCCGCCGGATATTCGATGATTTCTTCATCGTGCATTAAGGGAACCCAATTCATTCGTTTGTGTCCGGCTTTGACTTCGGCCAGCGTTACACCTTCGCGGAGTACAATATTTTCGGAAAGTTTGTTGGCTGGATCGATCCACATATCATTGCTGTAGGGAATCCCATAATAGGAATCAAATCCCTGCATCGTAGGCAGACAGGGGGGCAGATGGCCGAGATGCCATTTGCCGACACAGGCAGTCTTGTACCCGATGTCGCCCAGCATTTCCGCAATCGTAACTTCATCGGGATGGAGTCCCGCCTTACTGTGGGGAAAGAGGACCGCTTCCATGCTCAGTCGTTGGTAGTGGACACCGGTCAAAAGTGCAGTCCGCGAACCGGTGCAGACGGCACAGCCGACATAAAAATCGGTGAACTGCATCCCTTCGGATGCCATCCGGTCGAGATTTGGGGTTTTCGGCCCCGTCGCTCCATTGAAGCCGACATCTCCGTACCCCATATCATCAATAAAAATCAGGATCACATTGGGTGGCGGCTCTGCCTGAGACGTGCCGGAAGCGATGATAAAAAATAGCAGCGGTAGCAATCGTGGCATGAAGAAATCCCTCAGCTTGCCGGGATCATTATGTACGAAAAGAGTAGCAATCTCGATGAAGATTTTCGCATCTGCTTTGTTGGGTCTGCAAGCCGGCAGCTTGGAAAAACTTAAAATTCTTCATTTTTTACCGTTTGCTCTTGTCGGTTTTTCTCCCTTCCAGTAAAAGCACAGCCGCTCAAAAGCGGTCTAAAGCGATTAAAACGTGCGGGAAATGAAAATGCGCCAGTTTGTGTCAAAGCGTCACGCCCCGGCTGCCCACCAAGGGATTTTTGTTGCCCTTCTCATCGGCGCTTTGCTCGGGGTAACGCCTCAACATGCCCTGGCTGGTGACCGGTTGGACAGCCCTGATGTTGTCCAGGATGCCGAAAAGGAAGACTTGCTCGCGTTGCTTGAGATCGGATTAAAACCGGCGTCACCCCGGGAGTTTGCCTTTCTGGCAAAGGTGGTTCAGATGGTGGCAGAGCGCCGTCTTTCACGAGAAATGGTCGAGGGAACCTTTGTATGGGCCCGGAGACAATCGGGCTGGTCTTTTCCATACTTCGAGCAGGCACTCCGCTTGCGGGCCCGTCGCGCCGGCATCAAAATATAAAACTACGGCGACCTATCGAACTCAAGGCTTCAGAAGCTTTTTGATCTGCAAAGGATCGGTTGGGTCGTAGCGAAGTAGTTTAGAGACAACTTCGCGCGACTTTTTTTTCTTTCCGAGTTTTAGCAAACAGTGGATGAGCGCTTTGCCGCATTCCAAAAATGGCCTGTTTGATTCTTGTGCGTAAGGGATTTGTTTATTGCCGCCGGATTTGTCGATCACCTTTGAGCCAACCTGAAAGGCATGGCCAAAATGTCCGCGGGCCAGTGGGATGTCGCCCATTTCGAGTGCTAATTCTCCGAGCAGCTGATGTGTGCGAATACAATCGTGGCAGCCACTTAGAAGCCACCGCAACTCTTCAATAGCAACATCGGTTTCTCCTGCACGGATCATTGCCTCCACTTCTTCTAGGTCTAATTCGCGCTCCAATGCACAACGAGGGTGCAATAGCTCACAGATCCCTTCACCCTGATCCGGCACCCGGCGAAGGCGCACCTGTTGATTGCTTCGTGGACGAACTTTCGATTTGTGCGATCCCTTGCTGCTCAAGCGACTACAACCCATGTTGGTCTTTAATGATGTGGTAGCTCAGGTATTCAGCCTAGTCCAGGTTGATAGGAGCGCCTAGAGACACAGGATATGGGTGTTTGTAACTGCACCACATTGGCCGAAAGCAGTGCCTTGTGGTTGTAATGGCGTGAGAATACAATCGCCACCGATCGGAAGACCTGCTTCGACATCAATCGGACTTCCTAGGAACGCTCTACGAATACTATGCCTAGCGAACCACCTTTAACGGATGCTGCGTGGCGACGCACCTTTCGCCGTCGCCTTCGCAACTGGTACGACCGTGCGGCCCGCGATCTGCCGTGGAGGCGAACCAACAACGCCTACCATATCTGGGTCAGCGAGATCATGTTGCAGCAAACACAAGTCGCTACGGTGGTTCCCTATTTTGAACGATTTCTCAAGGCGTTTCCAAGTGTAGCTCAACTTGCAAATGCCGGTGAACAGACGGTTCTCCGCCATTGGGAAGGCTTGGGCTATTATCGCCGCGCTCGACAAATGCATGCCGCTGCCAAGCGTATTGTCGCGGAACATCGCGGTAAGATACCACGCGAGGCGGATCTCCTACGCGACCTTCCCGGTATCGGTCCTTATACTGCCGGTGCCATTCTCTCCATTGCTTTCGACGCCCGTGAGCCGATTTTGGAGGCCAATACGATTCGGCTCGTTGCCAGACTTCTGGCGATTACCGAAGATGTTGGATCGACCAAAGTTCAGAATTTGATGTGGTCTTTTTCCGATGAACTCTTACCTCGAAAAGAGGTTGGTCTTTTCAATCAGGCACTCATGGAGTTGGGGAGCCTGATTTGTACTCCTAAATCTCCATCATGTGATGCGTGTCCGGTAGCGGATCTTTGTCTGGCGAATGCAAAACAGCTCCAACATACAATACCTGCTCTCAAACAGAAAATATCTTTCGAAAAAGTAAATGAAGCCGCAGTCGTCATCCGCCATCGAGGCCAGATCCTGATCCGCCAATGCGGATCTAAAGAACGCTGGGAAGGCTTGTGGGATTTCCCGCGTGTGCCAGTCACATCCGTCGGCAAGCGGCCTATAGATAACGAACTGGTCCGTGGAGTTTTTGAGTTGACTGGTCTGACGGTCCGTGTCGGCCCACGTCTGATGACCATAAAGCACGGCGTTACTCGTTTTCGAATCACGCTTCATTGTTTTGCTGCAGAACTAGTGTCACCACGGAGCGACAAAGTAGCACAAACGGAAACTCGCTGGGTGAAACCGGGGGAACTGGTTCAGTTTCCTTTGAGTTCGTCGGCTCGCAAACTGGCAGAGCGTTTGAAGAGCAAAGAGACAATATTGAGTTCTCGCAGGAAGCAAGCGGTCTAGAGCGGTCGGGCAGAAATAGGCCGATAGCAGCACGGCACGTCCAGTGGAAATGGTTTGGACTTTTACTGCACTCTTTGAACGGTTATTATCAAATTGTTGCCCCGTCCTTATTGCTCGTACTGTGTTACCCGTTGTCACTAGGTGTTTCCAATGCTACGCCTCCAGAATATTCGCAAGGCATACGTCGAGCCGGATGGGAGTCAATTACCGATTTTGGAGATTCCGGAATTTCATGTGGCTGCCGGTGAGCAGATGGTTTTGGTCGGTCGCAGTGGTAGTGGCAAGACGACCTTACTCCAGATTATCGCAGGGATCAGCCGTCCCGATTCTGGGCTGGTTCAGATTGCGGGTCTCGACATTACGCAGTTGAGTGAGGCTGGGCGTGATCGTTTCCGGGCAGAACGAATCGGTTATGTTTTTCAAACATTCAACCTTCTTCCCGCATTCAGCGCCTTGGAAAATGTTCTTTTAGGTATGACTTTTACCCGGACCGGTCGTGATGCCACCAGATCGGAAGATCTGCTCAAGCGCGTCGGCTTGGGCCATCGACTTACGCACCGCCCAACGGCATTGTCTGTTGGTGAACAACAGCGAGTCGCAGTTGCCAGGGCATTGGCAAATAGTCCAAAAGTTCTCTTGGCTGACGAACCAACCGCCAATGTCGATACGGCCAATCAGCAGCAGATCATCGATCTTTTGCGAGAGACCTGTGCCGAAGAGAAGATTGCCCTGGTGATGGTTACACACACACAGGAGGTCACCTCGCAATTCGATCGGGTAGATCGCCTTGCGGAGATCAATCAAGTTAGGCCCTCAGTCACTGGTACAGCACCAACTGAAGCAGGCGGTTCTTTGAGCTGATGGTGAGATTATGAGTCTCTGGAAGATTGCCTGGCGAAGTATCCAACAGCGAAAGCTCTCTTCGCTGTTGACAGGGCTTTCTATTGCGCTCGGTGTCGCCCTGGTGGTCATTGTTCTGGTGATCCACGGTGTTGTATCTGCATCTTTCAGCGAAGCGGCTCAAGGCTACCATCTGATTTTGGGTGCCAAGGGTGGCAAACTGCAGTTGACCCTCAACACCGTTTTTCATCTGAGCCAGCCAATCGAAAACGTGCCCTATTCATTTTTCAAAGAGTTTACCGAATACCAGGACAAATCTGGCAATCTTGTTCGGGGAAAGTACGCATCCGCAGTCGAAGCGGCAATTCCGTATTGTCTCGGCGATAGTTACAAAGATTTTCGAGTCGTCGGAACAACGCCTGATTTATTTGAAAAGCTGAGTTACGGTGCTTACCCTGACGGAACCCCCAAGCATTATCAATTTGCTCAAGGGAGTAACTTTGATATGCGCGATTTTAATGCTGCAGTGATCGGTGCGGTTGCTGCCAGGCAGGCGGGTCTAAAATTAGGCGACCATTTTCCAATTACCCACGGCATCGCCGACGAAAATGCCAAGGTACATGATGAGGATCTATTCCATGTGGTGGGGATTCTTGCACCCACAGGCACCCCGAATGATCGAGCCGTGTTCGTCAACATGGAAGGTTTTTATTTGATTGGCGATCATGCCAAGCCTTTGTCTAAGCAGGAGGACTCCATAGATGGTGTGCTGAGGACGCATCTCGAGCAATTGCAATCGGTGCATCACCATCTCCAGCGTGCTGTGAGAGACAAGGATGTACCCGCAACGGCAGCCGCTGAGATCCAAGAGGCCGATCGGTTGATCGACGAGATTCTGCGGGAGACAAAGCCACAACCAACGTCTTCCCTTGATGCCGCGAAAAAAACTGCGGGCGAAGAGACAGAACATGATGCGGTGGAACATTCGTCGAGCGATCAGCAGCCACCGAGAGTTGCAGCAGGCAAACAGACACCGCTACCGGAAAATCAACGGGAAGTGACGGCGGTCTTGTTGCTGTTGAAAAACGATGTGTTCTCGCAGGTACTCTACAATAAAATCAATGAGGGTAATGTGGCACAGGCCGTGTTTCCCAGCCGTGAAGTGGCCAATCTGTTCGAGGGGATCGTAGGCCATGTCCGTATGATTCTCTTAGTACTTGCTGTGTTGGTAGTCGTGGTGGCCGGCGTTGGGGTTATGGTCAGCATTTATAATTCAATGAATGATCGTCGCCGTGAAATTGGTATCATGCGGGCCCTTGGTGCGGCTCGTTCTACGGTGATGACTATTGTCTTGATGGAATCGGTTCTTTTGGCACTTCTCGGCGGGATGGCAGGAGTCATTCTTGGACATGTCACCATCGGACTCTTTGCGCCTTTTGTAACAGCAACAACGGGTGTCATGATTCACTTCTGGCAACCGGCTCCCGCAATCCACTTTGCGGGCACGTATATTTCCCCGGAGGTCATCCTGATACCCGCCCTGCTCGTGTTGGCGACCATCGTGGGATTTTTGCCGGCTCTGATTGCCTACCGAACTGATGTAGCGCGGGCACTGAGCGATGCCCCCTGATAGGTTTTTGGATGCGACCCCACGAAATACAAATGCGGTTTCTTGTCAGTGTTTTTCCGCTCACGCTGTTGTCTATGATCCCGTTGATCTTCGTGCCCGCCCCGGCCGAAGGCTGTTCTATTTGTAGCAGTATCTCACCTACACTTTGCGATGAAATCGCGGCAGCCGAATTGGCGGCTCTAGTTCGTTATGAGTCGACACCCGAAGTTGGCGGAGGTGTTACGTCTCCAGATGCCTATAAGTCAGAGTTCCAGATTGAGGACGTTTTTAAGGGCGCAGAGATTCTAGGAACGACACGCATTGCCAGGGTGCTTTTTTTCCCGGGCGAAAATGCACAGAAGGGAGATCGATACCTTGTCCACGGAAATCTGGTCGAAAATGATGCTGGCACGCAAAGGGTCATCCAATGGACAACGCCGATCGCTATCAGTCCCGCTGCGATTGCATACTTGATTAAAATGCAAGCTTTGCCACCGACAGGTTTAGAACGCCTAATATGTGCAAAAGACTATTTGACGTCGCCAGAGAAAATGCTTCGGCGGGATGCCTTTGATGAGTTCGGCAAGGCGCCGTTTGAAACACTTCACAAGCTGAAGCCCAATCTTGATGCGGATGTATTGTTAGATCGCATTGAAGATCCAAAGACGTCAGAGAACATGCGCAAGCTGTACTACACATTCCTCTGCATCTGTGGTCGGCCCGAAGATCTTCCCACATTGAAAACGAAGATGGAGGAAGAAAAGTTGCAACCGACTGGGTCACTTTCAGCAATCATTGCCTGCTATTTAAGTTTGGCAGGAGCAGAGGGCCTCTCCGTGGTTGATGAGATGTTTTTACGCCACAAAGACACCAATGCTGATCGAACCTGGGGTGCAGCGATTACAGCCTTGCGATTTCATGGTCAGGAAGCCAACGTCATTGATCGAGCGCATGTTGTTGCTGTTTTTCGTAATACACTCCAACTCCCCCAACTGGGTGCCCGCATACTGAGTGATCTTGCCCGTTGGGAAGACTGGTCCGTTTTGGACCAAGTGCCAGAACTGTTTGTCGATGCTGAGGGCGATACTCTTTGGATTCGTGAACCGGTAGTTCGGTACTTGTTGGCTTGTCCGTTGCCAGAGGCCAAGAAGCAATTAAGCAGGTTGCAGAGGCTCGATCCGGCAGCCGTCGAAAATGGCCGTCGATTTGCTCCGGTGAGTCGCGGTGTGGAGCGGACTGTAGAGGCAACGGGTGATGGAGTCAAATTTAAGGAAATGCCTAACCAGGGATCCGCTACAGTCGCGATAAGTCCTGATCAGAAAAAGGTATCCGTGCCAGGTAGCAGGCTCTGGCTTTGGATCGTGGCGGTGCCAGTCGCAGCCGGTCTGTTTTTCGTGGTATTATTACTTAGTGGTTCGGGGAATAGAGGAACAAAGAGGTGAGTTGTTAGAAAGGCTGACGAAGTGATGTTTCCAATAAAGTGGATTAGTCTCGTGTTGTTTGGTGTGCTGCTTGGCGTTGTCCAGATTTTGCACGCCTGTCCATTTTGTCGTCCCGTAAAGACAACGTTTACAGAGGACATCAACGCCGCAGACGTTGCGGTTTTGGCTGAGTTGACGCATCGTCCAGAGCGGCCCGATCCTGATGAGGGGGAGATTCCCGCAGCCGATATCATCGATTCCTATAAAACGACTTTTCGTATTAAAAAGATCTATCGGGGCGCCGAGCACGTCAAAATTGGCCAGGAAGTTACCGCAATCTATACCGGAGATACCGGTGTCGGGTCTCTCTGCCTTTTGCGTGGTGTTCAGCCAGACCAACTACAATGGGCGCCGCCTATTGTGCTCAGTCCCCGAGCCCAGCGCTATGTAGAAGAGGTGTTAAAACTCCCAGAGGAAGGTCCGGCGAGATTAACCTTTTTTCAAGACTATCTTGAAGATTCCGATCCCACACTGCAGGGCGATGCGTTCGATGAATTTGCCCGCGCTGATTATAAAGCACTCGGTGAAATAAAAGACGCAATCGATCATCAGCGACTGTTGGATTGGATCAACGATCCAGAAGTTACTCCCAGCAACCGCCGTCTCTATTTCACGATGTTGAGTGTTTGTGGGCAACCGAATGATAAGAAACGCCTTGAGGCAATGATTGTTTCAGGAGATGAAAACCAACTGAAGGGGCTCGATTCATTGATCGCATGTTATCTGACCCTTGCTGGACCTGATGGGTTGCCCTTAATTGAGGAACAATTTCTTCGTGGAGGGAATTTTTGGGATCCCGAATATGTGCATACCTATGCAGCCATTATGGCCCTTAGATTTCATGGCCAAGAATCTACGGTGATTCCAAAAGACCGGTTGCTTTCCGCACTGCGTATCGTACTCGATCGACCGCAATTGGCAGATCTTGTCATCCCGGATCTGGCAAGATGGAAAGATTGGAAATCGATGGAGCGATTGGTGCAAATGTTTAAAGATTCGGGAAAGAAATCGAGTTGGGTGCGTGTGCCGATTATCAATTACTTGCGGGCTTGTCCATTACCAGAGGCCAAGGAGCAGTTGGAGTTGCTCGCAGATATTGATCCAGATGCTATACGCCGCGCAACGACTTTTTTCCCTTTTGCGACCAAGAGTGGACAATCCTCCAAAAAAGATGGGGAAGCAAATACCACAAAAGAACCCGATACAGTAAAGCCAAAAAAGGAAGATAGCCAAAGCGGCAACGCCCAGAAGTAATGGCCCTCCTGCAAAGTGCTTTGTCTTTGAAGTTACGGCAAGTTGGAATTTAATGGTTTTGAAATTAGAGGCAGCGATATTTGTGAGTTGCTGATGTGTGCTAACGTTCAATTTACTCAGGCGATTGAGGACGAAGTCCATGCCCAACACTACCGTGCTCTCTCTGTGGCTGCGGTGACCTGCCTGTTTCTTGCCCTACTTTCGGTATTTGCCCTGCTCAGTATTTATCTGTTGGTGCTTCCGGTCCTTGGCATTCTCGTGGGCCTCTATGCACTGGTACAGATTAAACAGCGGTCTGCGGAGTTGACGGGGCGAGGATTTGCAATCGCAGGTATTTCCATCTCGAGTGTCCTGTTTGTGCTGAGTCTTAGCTACGCTGCATATGTGTATGCAACAGAAGTTCCCGAGGGATACCGGCGAATTGGCTATTCTCAGTTACAACCCGAAGAAGGCAAAATAGACCAACGCGTGCCACCTCTAACAGAAGAATTAAATGGCGAGCAGGTTTTCATTAAAGGGTATATTTTCCCAGGACCGCAACAGCAGGGCATCAAAACCTTTCTCCTTGTGCGCGATCGGGGGGACTGTTGTTTTGGGGGTAACCCGAAGCTGACAGACCGCATTCAGGTTACTTTGGCGGATCCAGAACGCCTGCAATTCAGTACGCACTTACATAAAGTGGCAGGAAAGTTTCGCTTGGAGGAAAATCCGGGTGAAGCGATCGATGCCAATGGTTCCGTCTATTATTATCTGGATGATGGCCACTTACGATGAAACAACTTCAATGGTGGCACTCTCTTACACTTCTGTTCGGCCTCTATGGGCTTGTATTAAGCACTGGTTGCGGCGACACACAGGACATCGTCGAAAATCGTCAAACAACAGCATCCGTAGAAACTCAGAATGATGTGGCGAAATTAAAAACGGAATCACACGATACTGTGGCACCGGTAGCTGATACATCGTCGACCCAGAACATCTCTTTTGACGACATTACGTTTAAAATGGAAAAGGATGATTCTTTTAAACGCTCGATGCTTACCAAAAAAATAGTAGCACTCGCTGACAAATCAGTGAGAATCCGTGGCTTTATTTTGCCCAGCTTCAAACAGGATGGTCTGACTGAATTCGTGCTCGTTCGCGACAACATGGAATGTTGTTTTGGTCCGGGCGCCGCACTTTATGATTGTATTATGGTTCGGATGCAGCCCGGCGAGTCCACCAGTTTCAGTGTCCGGCCCGTTATGGTAGAAGGCCAGTTCTCCATCGAAGAATGGAGAGATTTCGATGGTGTCGTGCGTGCGATCTATCACCTACAGGGCCTGTCGGTGAAGTGACGTGCGTGTGGTCCGGTCGCGACTGCCTCGCTTGTGATCTGTAGAAGTCGTATTCGTCCGATTTAAATCAGATCTGGATAGACTCTTTTTAGATCCATCGGATCGCCCGTTTGTTTTTGTAGTTCGAGAAGGCGGGCAAAAAGTTGTTTGACTCGGGAAGCGTGTTTTGATTGGGAAGAAAGGTTCGTCATCTCATTCGGATCATTGCGCAAATCAAAGAGAAGTACTTTTTTAATAGCTGGATAGAGAATGAGTTTATAACCATCTGCCGTTACCATCCGTTGGGAGTTCTTGTAGGCCCCATAGATTGCGTCATAGTTCTCTTTCCGCTCACGTTTCAATAGTGGCAGGATACTGCGAAATTGAACATGGGCCGGTTTTTTGATGCCCGCCAGTTCCAGTGTCGTGGGCATGACATCTTGTAGATAAATGGAACCAGAGTGTGTGTGCCCGGAATCCACTTGCGGTCCGCGGATAATGAAAGGGACTCGAACACTGTGGTCAAACATATTTTGTTTGCCCATCAATCCGTGGTTGCCAACGGCTAAACCGTGATCGGCCGAAAAGATGACATAGGTAGATTCTGCGACATCGGTTTGTGCGAGCGCGTCAAGGATCCGGCCTATCTGGGCATCCATATGTGTAATAATCGCATAATATTCCTGACGGTTCACTTTGACGGCATAGGGTGTGCGAGGAAACGGTGCCAAGTATTCGTCGCGCAACAACCGACCGCAGCCGATGGCATCTTTGAATGGGTATTCAGGTAGATAACTCACCGGAAGGCGTACGTTGGCAAGTGGATAGCGGTCGACAAATTCTTTGGGTGACTGCCGTGGGTCATGAGGCGCATTGAAAGCGACATACATAAAAAACGGGTTCTCTCGTTGAGGGCTCTTTTGGAGATAGTCGCAAGCATCATCGGCGACAACTTCACTCCAATGTTTGCCACCGCTCCAATATCCGCCTTCTGAGGTCTCCCACGGTTTCCAGGGATCGGGCTCTCCCTCGATGGGTCGGTTGTAGCCTGTGGGCCGATCTTTTGGCATTCCCGGCCGTACATGGCGTACGTGATCGAAGGCACTCTGGACGTCCGCTTGGAGGTGCCACTTTCCGGAGAAAAACGTGTGATAGCCGGCCTGCTTCAGATATTCAGACCAGAAGCGACCTGCTACACGTTCTGCTTCGAGATTTTGAGCATTTTTTTCGGCATGCCAGAGGAAGCGTCCCGAATTGAGCATGTTGCGACTTGCGATACAAACCGCCTCATGCCAACACCCCTGATTGTAAGCATGTGTAAATGTAGTTCCCTGACGGATCAATCGGTCAAGGTTTGGGGTTTTGACTTCGATATCACCGATCGTATTGTAGGCCTGGTCATCGGCAAAGATAAAAATAAAATTCGGTTTCTTTCCCCCATCGGCCAATCCTTGAGGGATGCTGATGACGCCCAATGCCAAGAAGGCCAGGATGCTACATGTCAGAAGAAAGAAATGGCGAGACAAATTTAGAGCATCCAAAAGTCAGAGCGTGCAATCATACGGGCAGCAAGTTTATATTTTATTCGTATACCAGCAAAAGGTAGCTGTCAACAGTTTATCGCTTTAGAAGCGCACGGTTGTGATGCTAAGTAGAAAAAAAGTCTCTTTTCTTCCACGAAAATTGCACGTACCAAAGTGGTGGCCGTGTACAGAGGTGCTCAGTAGCATTCCGAACGAATGTCGGTTGAGCAGCCTATCCCCTTACCCGACGGGGGATGGTAAAGGAATAAATCATTACGATGGTTCCACAGGCCATGCATACCCAGGGTGCCCAGTCAGGTGGAGAAATGGTGATTGGGATCTGAGTGGATAGAGAGTGAAAGTCGGGAGCGACAACCTCACTCGATTGTGTGAAAATGGCCGCCTCGATAAAAAGGCATTCAAAACCAATCAGGCCGATAAAAAATCCGATTGCGAGGAACAATGATCGCCACATTTTCATCAAATCCTTTCGAATATCTATTTCATCGGTGTATCCTCTGTATCGACCGGGCAATTTAAACAACTGAAATATGCCGACCCAATTACGATCAGAGATGATCTCTGAAAAAATTGCAGTGGAAGTGGCTGTATCAATTGTGAGGATGATCTCAGTGGACAAGTCCGTATGGGATGCTCGTGTAAGAGTCCGATCATGCTCGCCGCTCGGTGGCACAACTCCTTGTTGTATATTGATGTTCGGACTATGATTGCCATCCCGGCATGAGTCGATGCCCACTTTTCAGACACAATCTGGGAATGGAAGTCGTATCGATTGTGCTGCTAATGCCGAAAAGTTTGTCTTGGCAAACAATTCATACCGAAAATAGTCCAAATCATCCCTTCGCGACTAAATGATTGCAATAATTTGAACCGATCCTCCAAAATATGGCCATCTGCATAGTAAGATGTATGTGGATTGGAACGATGCGGGGCACTGAGTAAATTTTCGGGTGAAAAATGCCCTATTGCTGGAAAGAATAGGTGTGTGCCAACCCGAGCGAACGGGGGAACACAGGAGTTTGTCCAGAAAGCCAAAAATTCTTCTGGTTGGTGATCTTAAAGGGCGGAACGACTCGTTCGGTCAATATCTGAATGACCACTTTGAAGTGGTCTCTGTTGCCAGTGATCTACGTGCTCTGGCGCATCTACGACGCGACTCCTACGACGGAGTCTATGTCATGGAAGATCATGTGCCTGCCCTGGAACAACTGGGGCACCTCATGCAGAACGATCTTGTTCTAAAGTCAATGTCTGATGGTGTTGTCTTACTAGATAGTGAAAATAAGATCATCTGGCATAACGAATGTATGACCGAGTGGTACGATCAGAAAATGATCATTGGCGAAAATTTTTATAGTGTTCTTTCAAGTCCGGAAATTCTGGGTCCCGATTTTTGTCCATTGCACACCGCTCTTTCCTCAGGTGTAGCCAGTAATTCCACGCTGCGAACTGCAGTCAACCGTTACTTTCATATTCACGTATCCCCAATTTTTGAAGGGGAATCGATACCACATCACCTGATAGTGACTGTTCGGGATGTCACTCAAGAGATGCAGCAGCAACAAAAAATGGAGGCGATCCATAAAGCTGGAATGGAATTGGCTGATTTAAAGCCAGAAGAACTCAGGCACATGTCGGTTGAGGAGCGGGTTGAGTTGCTCAAGTCGAATATTGTCCACTATACCGATGAGCTTCTTCATTATGATGTAATGGAAATAAGGCTGTTGGACCAAAAAACAGGAAAACTCGATCCCCTGTTGACTCTCGGCATGGATCCCGAAGCGTCACAGCGTGCGCTTTATGCGAAACCGCAGCATAATGGTGTGACGGGATTTGTTGCTGCAACTGGAAGAAGCTATCTGTGTGAAAATACGGCAGATGATCCGTTGTATCTGATGGGTGCTCGGGATGCGAGAAGTTCTATAACGGTCCCGCTGATTTCTCATGATGAAATGCTTGGCACGTTCAACGTTGAAAGTCCAGAGCCACAGGCTTTTACGGAAAATGACTTGCAATTTCTCGAACTCTTTAGCTGTGATGTGGCGGCAGCACTTGGCACTCTCGAGCTATTGGTCGCCGAAAAAGCAACCACTGCTGCAAAAAGTGTTGAAGCAATTCATACCGCTGTTGCACTACCTATAGATGACATTCTCAATGAAGCAGTCAGTGTAATGGAGCACTACATCGGGCATGAGCCGGAGGTGATTTCTCGACTCGAGCGAATTCTTCGTAATGCCCGTGATATCAAACAGGTGATTCAAAAAGTTGGGCAGAATATGGCGCCGAGTGAAGCAGTTCCCACAGCGTTGCAGACAGAAATTCGCCCGCTACTTTCCGGTCGCCGTATTCTGGTCGCCGATGCTGACGACAACGTAAGGAGTGCAGCACATGCGTTGCTTGAGCGGTATGATTGTTCTGTGGAGACTGCTCACGATGGAACAGAAACCCTTTCTATGGTTCGTAACATTACATCGCTGGGGGGATACGATTTGGTATTAGCTGATATTCGGCTTCCGGATATGAATGGCTATGAATTGATGCAGAAGCTCTCTGAGTGCTCAGAGACGCTACCGTTGGTTTTGATGACTGGTTTTGGCTACGATCCGGGACATTCCATTGTGAAAGCCAGGCAGGCGGGTCTGAAAGAGGTTCTCTACAAACCGTTCCGCTTGGATCAGTTGCTGGAAACTGTTGAGAGGGTTCTTGCAACTTCCGGTGTATCGCAGTCAAGCGGATCTAGCTAGGCTACCGAGAACGGCTCGGAAAAAAGTTTCTATTCGAGCGTCGAATGGCCGTCGAGAGTGGCACATTCTGAAATTGGCGGTGAAGGAGAATGGTTTTCTCCCGACTTGGTAAGTTCCACGCAAATGCCACCTGCGCGAAAAAATCGGTGCATACGGGTAAACCAAAGTTCCTGGGCAAGGGTCAGCCCGAATTCCTCACACGTTCCGAGTAGATCTCGTCGGTTGTAGGTTCGGCATGTCCAGAGGCGACTGGTCCATGCACCGCTAAAACTGTCTTCAGTAGCAAATAAGAGTAACCGTCCGCCCGGTGTCATGACTCGGCTGATCTCCGCTAGTCCTGTATAGGCATTGGGCAGATGTTCCAGCACATAACCACAGGTTACGCAATCAAAAAAACTATCGGGAAAGGGTAGCTGTGCCAGATCGGCTGCAATAAGTCGCACCCTCGTACTTTTCAGCCTTCGCTGCGCGCGGTCTAGCATTTTATGAGAGATGTCGATTCCGGTTAGCTGCGCTTGGCTATCCGCATATTTCAGTAAATGCCCAAGTATTTGGCCGGCACCACTCCCAATGTCGAGAATATTGCGCAGACCACTCGGATCAAATTGTCGTTTACGAAGAAGCCGCTCGCCCAATTGAAGATGTCCAGAAATACTACTGAATTTGGTGAGCAAAGCGCCTCGTCGGCCGCCGTAGACCTTGCGAACTTTTTCGCGATATTTGTCGTAGCTGATACGGTGGATCAAATTTCTTTCCACGAATCGATGAACAATTCTGCTCTTGCGACGTTTTGTTTTAACGTCGCTACGTAGAGGTGGATGCTGCAGGCTGTTATTAATCATGGTATTCGTTAGTGAAAGTACGTCGGGTCCGCCAAAATACGCTGCGATCTTGGGGCATTTCTATTGTGAAAAAGAGCAAAACGGCTCTTGATATTAAAGGGCTGTAGCCCGTTCGTGCAAGTGGGGCTAGGGTTATTAGAAGGAACAAGCGGGGAATTTTGGAGCAAGCCCGACTGGAGAGATTATGTCCAGCTTATAGAATGCCATCGATTTGCCGGACAAGTATTCATACTAGCCGTTGATAGCATGTAGTATATCTTGGACAGCGGCATCGTGCTCAAAAAAGAGATCTGCGAAAACTTCAAACTGTGTTCCAACGCGATCCCGCCAATATACAGAAGACTTGTTTATGATCGATAACCATTCCAGGTTATCAATCATTCCCTTGAGTGTTCCCTGCTGCTGGCGAAGACATTCGGCATGCGGTGTTAACCAAGGGGCCTCGAAGATGATCTCTTCAAAAAACGAATCATCAAATGTGCGAAGAAACTGACTCTGAAGTAATTGGTGTAGTCGCTTGAGATGCTCGCTGACTTCCTCGCGCGAGCTTGTTGGGCGATTCAATATTGTACGAATGTGTTGGATTAAATGGCGAGGGTTCTCCAGGCCCTTTTCTTTAATATCTATCCGGACATCATCGAGTGGATTTGCTAACACGTCCGCCTCCTGCGTCTGGATATTCATATTTAAAAGGATCCCACCTCTGTGGCTCATCATGTGGCGCATGCGTATGTAAATCAAGAGGAGTTTGCTAAAATTGTGGCTTGGCAACACAATGCAGCCATTTGAAAAATGGCGCAAGTTTGTAAAGTGCACACAAAAATATTGCCACAAGTTCTTTATAGATAATTAGTATGAAGCCTATGGTCTTCTTGGCGTTCATAATGTTGCGAAGCGACTTGGCTGGCTACCGACAGGAGTAAAAGATGGATTTGTGGTGCATGCGAGGTTCATTCCGGATGCTGGGATTTGTTCACCTGAAATTTAGCAAACATTGCTAACTGAGATCTGATGCAAATAGCAATCATTCATTATCATCTCAATCCTGGCGGGGTCACGCAGGTCATTGCAAATCATTTGCAATCGTTGGATTTGGCACTCGACGACAACAGGAATTGTAGAGTGGCAATTTTTCATGGTGGGGAGACAAAAGACTGGAACCCACCATGCTTGAAATCACTGCGGAATATTAAAGTTTCTATTCATTCGGTTGCTGCCTTGGGTTATGACGCTTGGCCCGAAGAGCAACCCGATTCAACAGGCCTATCAGACGACCTCCACAGACGGCTTGCTGAGATTGGGTTTGATCCTGCAGGGACAGTCATTCATGTGCACAATCATTCATTGGGGAAAAATATATCTCTGCCAGGCGCGCTTCACAAACTTGCCGCGTCAGGTTATCCACTGCTATTACAGATTCATGATTTTGCGGAGGATTTTCGCCCGGAACAATATGCCCGCATTTCAAAGGCGATCTCCGCTAGTCAGCGAGGCCCTGTTGCGGATTTTCTCTACCCCCAGGCATCTCACATTCATTATGCCGTACTCAATGGCCGCGATTGTAAAGTTCTCGCCCAAAGCGGAGTCGCAGTGGATCGGCTGCATGAGTTGCCAAATCCAATTGTTGAATTCGAACAACTTCGAGCCGACAATAAGAGTCAAAACATAGTCAAAAAAGATCTTGGAATACCAGTGGACACACCATTGGTTCTCTTTCCAGTTCGCGGCATCCGAAGAAAAAATATCGGCGAATTACTCATGTGGTCCGCCCTAATGCGCACAAAGGCATTCTTTGGTGTGACCCTCGCGCCCAATAATGTGGCGGAATTGCCGGCATACAATCGGTGGAAAGGGATGACGAAGGAAGCCGGCCTTCGGTGCATTTTTGAGCTTGGTGCGAAACTGTCATTTCAGGAGAGCCTAGCTGCTGCCGATGCTCTTATCACAACGAGTGTAGCCGAAGGTTGTGGGATGGTGTTTCTGGAGGCTCAACTCGCCGGACACAGTTTGCTCGGACGCAAACTGCCTGAGATCACAGATGAGTTTGAACAAAATCACATTGACCTGTCTTTTCTTTACGATCGTTTCGCTATCCCCATCGATTTGATAGGACGGGATCACCTTCGTCAACAAATCGTTGTGGCGTATCAGAAAACAATCTCCGCTTTCGATCGAAAATCCTACAATGACTCTGAGTTGATGGATTCTTTTGACCGATTAATCGCTGACGGAACGATTGATTTTGCGATGTTGACCCCGGAGATACAGAGTCGTCTTATTCTGGAAGCCAGCAACTCCGAGCAGTACTGTGAGAAACTGTTGGAAGAGAACCCGTTGATTTCAGTAGCTCAGGATAGGATTACAGAATCACAGATTGTGTCGAAAAATGCGAAAGCCGTTCGCGCCCATTACTGTCCTTTGTCCTGTGGCCAGCGACTACAGGAAATGTATCGAAGACTTCTGGTTGTCGATCGCGAAGAGGCAGTTGCAGTCCTGGCTCGGTGTGACGAGTTACTGGATTTCTTTTTGGAAATAGAGCGATTTCGTCCCGTTCGATCAATGTCATGAACATCCAATACAACCAAATCATACGTGATTTAAGCCATCCTTTAGATCCATTGCCTACTGACCAGAATGAGGTGACCCAGAAAATTGCAGACATCCGTGCAGTGTGTTTTGATGTTTACGGCACACTATTTATTAGTGGTAGTGGAGACGTTGGTACAGAAGGTGTCACTTCAGGCACAAGTACGCTCCAGAATAGCTCGAGCTCCCTGGAGAAATCCATTGGCCAGATATTTCGTGAATTGTCCTATGAATCACTTGATGCAACTCAATGTGATTCAGGAGCGTTTAGGATGCCATCTCATTCTGGCGAGCCTGATTGTACCGCGCTGGGGAAAAAGCTGATTGCGGGTTGCCGCCAGGAAATTCTGAGAGTGCATGCCAAACAAAAACAAGACGGCGTTGATTACCCAGAAGTCGATATTGTTGAAATATGGAGAACGGTGACTCGATCCGTCCTTGCGCTATCAGATGGTACCATTTCTAATTTCGACGTTAAGCGCCTGGCCATCGAATACGAGGTTCGTACAAATCCCGTCTGGCCAATGCCCTTCGCCATCGATTGTATCGATCGTTTGGCCTCGGCAAACTTAATGCTCGGTATAATCAGCAACGCCCAATTTTATACGCCACTACTCTTCCCTGCGCTGATGCCTCGAACAC
>JABABY010000039.1 GCA_014237955.1 Planctomycetota bacterium | reverse complement strand
AACTGTCCGGAACCGCCGGTCTGTTTTTTGTGTTTGTAGTCGAATTCGGCGCGCCTCCTGGCGGTCTCTCGGTAGCTTACCTTCGGTGCCCCAACCGCAACTTTACAGTTGTACTCCCGTTTCATACGCTCGACATAGATTTCCAAATGTAATTCGCCCATACCGGCAATCACGGTTTCGCCCGTCTCCTCGTCGGTGGCCACCCGAAATGTAGGATCTTCCTTGCGAAATCGTTGTAACGCTTTGCCGAGTCGGTCGCCCGCTTCACGGTCCAATGGCTCAATGGCCATTTTGATCACGGGTTCTGGTACGAAGATGCTCTCGAGAGTACAGAAGGCAGGCTCCGATGCGTAGGTATCACCACTGGCTGCATCGATTCCCATAATGGCGACAATATCACCGGCATAGGCTTCATCCATTTCTTCGCGCTTGTCAGAGTGCATGCGAAGGATTCGGCTAAATCGCTGTTTGCGTCCGGTTCGCTGGTTGACGTACTGCTGCCCTTTCTGGATGGTCCCCTGATAAATCCGCATAAACGTGAGTTGTCCGTAAGGATCGTCAACAAGTTTAAAAGCCATGCCAACAAAAGTTGCTTCAGGGTCCACGGATAATGCCATTTGTTTTTCGGGATTGTCATGCATCATCGCCGTTTTTTCTCGATCTGCCGGTGCAGGTAAATACCGCGTGATGGCGTCGAGCAGTGGCTGGACTCCTTTATTACGAAATGCTGTGCCAAGGTAGACTGGCGTAAAATCAAGATCTTGCACAGCGCTATTAAGAACGTGGTGGATTAAGTCGGTCGAAATATCTTCTTCACTAAGTAACCGTTCCATCAAGTCATCACTGTACATCGAAATTGCTTCAAGCATTTGTTGACGCGCATTCTCGGCGTCTTCTAACTGGGGCGATGGAATGTCTTCCTCGCGAACAGTTTCCCCATCCGATCCGTCGAAATAGAGCGCTTTCATCGTGACGAGATCAATGACACCTTCAAAATTCTCTTCTGCACCAATTGGGAGTTGCATGAGTACAGCATCACACTTCATCTTGTCCTGGACTTGCTTAACAACGCGATGGGGGTTGGCTCCAGTACGGTCCATTTTGTTAATGAAGGCAATCCGCGGCACATGATAGCGTTTCATCTGCCGATCCACTGTGAGTGACTGCGATTGCACGCCACCGACCGCACAGAGAACCAGCACAGCTCCATCGAGTACCCGTAGGCTTCGCTCCACCTCTACCGTAAAATCGACGTGTCCGGGAGTGTCGATCAAATTGATCTGATATCCTTTCCAGTCAACATGTGTGGCGGCACTGGTGATTGTAATTCCCCGCTCCTTTTCAAGATCCATATGATCCATGGTCGCGCCATCTCCTTCACCACGGACTTCCTGCATGCGGTGGATGCGTCCGGAATAAAAGAGAATCCGTTCGCTGAGTGTGGTCTTCCCGGAGTCGATATGGGCTGAAATCCCAATGTTGCGAAGTTTTGTAGCGTCCATAGTCAATAAATCGTTGTTTGATCTCTCAGGGGTGGCAATCAGATGGTTTTAAATGGCAATGATTGATGAAGGAATTTAAAATCGTTGATAGGTTCAGACATCTTCGGGCTGACATCGGGCGTCTTGGCCAGTGTGGTATAGACAGCCAGGTGGCCTGGGATGTTTACATCAGCTAGCGTTCAGCGTCCCGAACGGACTTGGGTGATCCGTTCCCAGGCGTGGCCGGAGGGCAAAGACTATGCTAAGTCCTATTCGACTGTATCGCTAGATTGAATCAAATAAATTACAGAAACAGAGGATATATCCGCTCTTACGGTCGTTGCCTCACAACGGTTTAGACTCTCTTTGGCGCCCCAGGAGGCCTATCGGCCGACCCCTGCGCACCGTCGATTACAGGAATCGTAATTGGTTGTCGCTGTTGAAGTTATCGTCTTTGCGCCACCATCTGTTGGGTCTGATCCCCCCAGTGGTGGGCCATCGGGTGCGTTTCGTTCCATGCAGCTTTAGAAAAATGCGCCGATTTTTCCCTGACACGCTTTCACGAGAAAAACGCCCAGGTTACTTGCCAGATGCGCGGCGATGCAGGGAATAAGCGATCGATATCGGTTCAAGGGAAAAAATCGGACCAGATAAAACCAGATTGAATTCATAAACAGGATGCAGGTGGCAAAAATTGGTTGGATGTTGAGTTGGCCATTTTCTTTCCAAAGATTGAAGCCGAGATACTTCCAAAAAAGCCAGGGCGGCTGATTCTCTGGCACTTCGTAGGACCAAATGTAGGGGTGGATTAGCGCGAAAAAGATGGAGATGAGCAAGATGCTACCCCAGAGCCATTTTTTGCCGTATCGATCAAAGAATAAAAATCCACGAAAAATTAGTTCCTCGATAAAGGCTGCAGCCAGGGTGTAGATGCCGAACAATATCGACATGGTTGACTGATCCGCAACAACACCCAATTGGTATTCACCGGCTACTTCGGTACCAAGGATTAGCAGAGCACCAAGGACGGCTACCACAATCGCTCCCCATCTAGCGGGAGTTGCGCCGGGCATTCCTTTGCCGAATTCATCGGCTACTTTTCTAGAACCTGCTACGGATCCTTCGTGATCCGTCCGACGATCTCGAATGCGTTGAGCATTGTCGCGATAATCCTCCAGCCAGAACCAAAAGAAATAGCCTGCGATTCCCAAGCCGGCAAGATAGAGGAAAACATCACTCATATAAAATGCCGACTATTGAACCTGCTTTGGTTGATCGAGTCGACTGGCAATTCTTTCCTCACGATGGGGTATGTTTCGTGAGTACTGCTCAAGTCGCTGTTTTAAATGCTTCAATTCGCGTCCTGTGGCATTTCCCTCTGCCAGCTTGAGGGCAACGGTTTGTTGTTCGATGGCCAAATCAAATTCATCTGCATTGGCGTGTGCAGCGGCGAGCGTATCCAAATAACGAAAATCTTTTTCCCCGTGGAGTTGTATTGCTCGTTGAGAAAATAGAATCGCCCGCTTGGCATCTCGATAACGGATATCGGGGCAGGTTGCCATCATCCAGGCGATCCGCTGGAAGGCGGCGGCCGATTGCTTGTCTGTGTAAACGGCGGAGCGATAGTCGGCCGCAGATTTTTCAAAATTTCCCTCTGCAAGCCATAGATCGCCCCGTTCAATATAGATCGTTGCCGACTGGCTATCCAATGCCAGCGATTGGTCGAGGTCGGCGTGTGCCTGAGGATATTTTCGGACAATGCGATAGGCTTTGCCGCGACTTTTGTAATAGCCGGGATCGTCCGCATTCAATGCAATCGCCTGGGTGTAATTCTCAATTGCGATCGCTGTTTTTCCCAGTCGCATAAAAACTTCGGCTCGATTGAACCAGGCGTTGGCATATTCGGGATGGATTCTGATCGTTGAGGCGAAATCCTGCAGTGCTTCGTCAAATCGTTCACCCATCGCATAACTGACCCCGCGATTGTGCAGCGCCTTCCAGTGCTTGAAGTTCAGATCGACAGCTAATTCAAACTGCGTTAGGGCGGCGGCTTCTTTTCCTTGTTGGGAAAAGTTTTCACCAAGGCGGTTGTGTGTCCAGCCCTTAAGTTGGCGGGCATACTGCCGGTGTTCTGGGACAATGGCCTTGCTGGCCAAGGCCTTATCGAGGTAGTAGATGATTTCCCCAAAATCGCGGTTGGTCTCGGCAGTCGTTGTTTTTTTCGACGCAATGCCGATCAATTCCCGTGGGCTCCGCGCTGCCACAACGTCTGATGGGCGGGACGACTTAGGACTCTCTCCATAGACGAACGGACAGAGTGCGATCAGTGGCACTGCGACCATTATCGGAAGAAGCAACAATCTAATGATGTATCCATTCATCAATAGGATTCCAGAGATCAAATGGGCTTCCGTGCCTTTAGGGATAGCGACTGAAGTCGCCACCTTAAAATCGTTTTAGTAACAAGTCATGACGCCGTTTATGCATGCGGTTCTGTCATCCGCATTGGATTGAGTATTTCATCGAGTTGGTCTTCCGGGAGCACTTTCTTTTCAACACATAATTGTCGAATCGTCTTGCCCGTTTTCATCGCCTCTTTGGCCAAAGCAGACGCTTTTTCATAACCGATATAGGGGTTGAGGCTCGTTACCATCGACAAACTTTTCTCGACAGCTTCCTCGCAGACCCCCACATTTGCTTCCATGTCGAGTGCGCAGAAATCGACAAAAGCCTCGGTGGCCTGTGCCAATAGGGCAATACTTTCAAGCGTGGTGGCCGCCATCATGGGCATCATGATGTTCAACTGAAATTGACCACCAGCAGCACCGGCAATGGTGATGCCCTGATCGTTGCCCATGACACGCGCTGCAACTTGCATCATGCTTTCACACATGACCGGATTGACTTTACCTGGCATGATGGAGCTCCCAGGTTGGCGGTCTGGCAACCGGAGTTCATGATAGCCACAGCGGGGTCCCGATCCGAGCCACCGAATATTATTTGCAACATTAAAGAGCGTAGAGGCAATAGTCCGAAGCAGGCCATGACATTCGACCAGTCCATCGCGCTGCGCATTTGCTTCAAAATGATTTTCAGCTTCCGCCAATTGGATACCGGTCTCTTTGGCAAGGATGGTCGCCACACGTTGTCCAAATTCCGGGTGTGTGTTAATGCCGGTCCCCACGGCTGTGCCTCCTGCCGGCAACTCGCGTACGGCTTGGATCGCCTGCAACGCTCTAAGAGATGAGGCTTTGAGTTGCTCTGCGAATCCGCTGATCTCCTGACCGAGTCGTAGCGGAGTCCCGTCTGCAAGATGGGTTCGTCCAATCTTGATTACCTGATCCCACTGGGTCGCTTTTTCTCGCAGAACCGACTCAAAACGCGTCAGCGCCGGAATGAGTCGACTTTGGATTTGGGTGGCTACAGCGACGTGAATGGAGGTTGGAAAAATATCATTGGTGCTCTGCCCCATGTTAACGTGATCGTTGGGATGGATTGATTTATCGGCTGCAAAACGATCCTCGCCGGCCAACTCAATCGCCCGGTTGCTGATCACTTCATTGGCGTTCATATTGCTGCTGGTCCCCGATCCGGTCTGATAGATGTCGATCGGAAATTCACCGTCAAAGGTGCCCTCGGCAACTTCGCGACAGGCCTTAAAAAGTCCCTCAATCTGATTTGGGTCGAGAGGTTGTTTTACGTCACCATCGAGCTTTCCGAGATCGCGATTGGCAACGGCGCACGCATATTTGACAAGTCCGAGTGCATGAATAAACGCAGGTGGCAGCGGCTGCCCTGAGATCGGAAAATTTTCTACCGCGCGCTGGGTTTGCGCACCATAATAGGCCTGGGAGGGTACCCGCACCTCTCCCATTGAGTCGTGTTCAATGCGATAGTCTTCCATGGAGCGACCCGAGACAGTGTCCAGAAAAATGGGGCCGCATAATAGCGAGATTCTCTTTGGCGAGAAAGGGAGATGGCGTTAACGGTGCGATCCTGTGCTGAAATAAATCAGCGAAAAGAAAGGGGGAAATGACAAATGGCCTAAATCATGCTAGCGGTTCTTGCACTCAGGGTTCTTGGTTTTAACTAAAAAATGGATCTGTGGCCGCCGGAGATCGTTCGTGTTCTTGAGGCACTCACTCCTTGGAGTCGCCCTTTTCGGCCAGATCCATCTGTCCTGTCCGTTGGATTGCTTCATAGATGATGCCGTTGATTTGGGCTCCCATAAACAAAATAGCGCCAAATAAATAGAGCCAGAGTAGCATCGCGACAACACCGCCCAGTGTGCCATAAATTTGGTTGTGGCGGGCATAGTTAGTTACATACCAACGAAACGCCTGGCTTGCTGTCATCCAGCCTACAACTGCAAAAACAGTTCCTGGCGTAAACCATCGCCATGGTAAACCGTCCGCAGGAACAAGATAGTAGATTGTGGAAATAAAGATGAGGAGAAAGCCGACAACGATGATCAAGCGGAAAAAATGGGATGAGAGCGATTCAGGGAGCGGGAGTCCGAGACCTTCTACCAACCATTCGATTGCCTGTGGACCGATCACCAGGAGGATCAATGCCACCATTAGCATCAACGCGTTGCAAAAGGTCATTGCCAAAGAAAGCAGGTAGGTGCGGGCCCTGTGAAGACGTGGTGGATGTCCGAAGGCGACATTCAGGCCTTCGCCGATTGTAAGAAAAAGGCGCGAACCGGCATACAAAAAGATCAAGAGGCTCAGCACAATATAGGCGGTAGAGCTTTCCTGTTGCACGTTGAGTATTTGATTTCGGAACATCTGGTAGGTTTCGGGTGGGAAGATCCGTTCAAGCAGGTTGAGAAAACTGCCCAACATGCCCTCGACGGGCATGTAGCGGATGGAGACAACAATCACAATCAAAAGCGGCATTAATGCCAGCATCGAATAGTAGGCAAACTGAGCACACCGTGCGGAGAGTTGTCGGTTGCGGAATTCACGGCGCGTTTGCTGGAATAATTCCAGGGGACTGAGGCCACCACATTTCCAAATTCTCAGTTGGGCAAAAGGGTCCATAAGCAATGCCGTGTTGAACCATCCTTGGATTTTCGCTCTTTGTTGCTTAATACGGGTGGAGAAGACAAGAGGGCAGGGACAAAATGCCCTGCCCGCCAGGCCACACCAGGTATTTCTAATCAGCGGGCAGCATAAAGTCGGCCATCCACAATTGGCTTGATTTGCCTTTTCCCCGGTTACTGGTCCACATCAACCGTTTACCGTCCGGTGAAAAAACCGGCAGGACATCGGCACTTGGGTGGTCTGTAATCCGCGTCTGAGTTCCTCCGCTAAACTTCCCATCTTTGACGGCAAATTTCATCAGCCAAAGGTCATAATTGGGCCGTGCCTTGGGATCGGAATGATCCGCACCGCACCAAATGATGTATGGCTCAGTCGGGTGCCAGTAGGGTGCCCAGTTCACGCCGATATTGTCGGTGAGTGCCACATCTTCTTTGCCGTCAGCGCGGATCACATGGATTTGGAGGTGGTGTGGTTTTTTTCGATCAGTTCGGTAGACAATCCAACGACCATCAGGAGAAAAGAAAGGCCCACCATCATAGCCGGGTGCGTTCGTAAGTTGGCGAACATTCAACCCATCGCGATCCATAATATAGAGATCGGGATCCCCGTCGCGATCACTGCAGAAAACGATTTTTTTCCCATCGGGAGAATAGGCACATTCAGCATCGTAGCCCGCACTATGGGTCAATGGAATCAGATCGCCCTCGCGGGATTCGAAAATATCCATCTCCGGGTCGAACGCCCAACTGTAGCGTCTCCGTTTGCCGCTTTTTTTCTCTTCATCCAGTTGCCTGCGTTCTTCCGACTCGGTCGCGTCAAGTTGTGGATCTAGATGACTCGAAGCAAAGAGGATCGTGCGACCATCGGGGTGGAAGTACGAACAGGTCGTGCGACCCCGTCCCGTACTGACGAGTTGCGGTTTGCCGAGCGGTTCGAGCGTCTGAGTATAAATTTGGTAGAAAGGGTATTCCATCGGAACGGCCTGAAAGACAATCTGCTTGCCATCGGGCGAAAAATAGCCCTCTCCCGCTTTGGTAAACTGGTCTGTGATTTGTTGGATATTATTCAAGTGACGTGATTCAAGCGACCGATCGTCGGAAAGACATTGTTCCGCGGAAAGGACCCAAAGAACCGTCAGTATCATGCCGGTACAACCGACTGTCCTCAAAAATGTGTTGTTGCGGTTCATATGATCAGATTCCTTCGCTGCAATGATGGGTCGGTCTTGAAGGTAGACCCCAGTGGTTCTTTCGGGGGCTCTCCTATTATAGTGCTGATATTCCGATCCGGCGATGCTGCGATTTTTCGTTATCTGTCGACCCAAAGGTTTTGGCAATGGCAAAAATTTATACAAAAACGGGTGATGATGGTGACACGGGACTTTTTGGTGGTTCGCGTCTCTCCAAGGACAATCCACGGATTGAAGCGTACGGTACGATTGATGAACTCAATGCCGTACTCGGCTTGGTTCGGTCGTGTTGTCCGCCGGAAGCAATAGATGAGGTGATGGGGGACATCCAGCGGCATCTTTTTGTGATTGGTGCCGAACTTGCAACCCCTGGCGGTTCGGTTGACGGGATGTCGCCGACCGGCAATGCTCAGATCAACAAGCTGGAAAACACGATCGACCAGTTCGAGTCTCAATTGCCACCTCTTGAACATTTCATTTTGCCTGGGGGCACCTCATTGGCGGCCCATCTTCATCTGGCCCGCACCATTTGCCGTCGTGCTGAGCGGCGTTTGATCGCACTTCTTCGTGAGCAGAAAAATGATTCTTCAAAGGCGGTTTTGGTCTATTTAAATCGTCTGGGTGATTTACTTTTTGTCCTTGCTCGCGAGGCCAATCGCTCGGCCGGGCGTGCCGATGTACCCTGGAATCGCGATAGTTGAGCCACTTTTTGGTATCGTTCCGGGCCGTTTTTTTGCAAAAACCTCTCACAAGTCCTTTACCGCTGTCATGCAGGGCGGTACTTTGTGACACATGGACTGGTGTGTTTTCGGGTCCAACAGAAGAGTTTTCTGATAGTGGTGCAGCGTTTTAGGCGGGCGCAATTCGCACTGTAGATGTGACAGGGATGAAACCAAGTTGATTGAGGGGGCGTTCGTAGGTGGCGAACGCAACCACTCTTTCAGGCGGGAACTTTTTTGGGAGCAGTTACCATGCATGTGCGCAAACTCATTGTATGTTTTTTAGTCGGCATCGTTTTTTCGATGCTTGTGTCAGTGGCCCCACTATGGGCCGATGTGGAAGGTGGCGGAGGGCTCGATGCTTCGGGCTTGCAAAAGCAGGTGGAGACGGCACACGCGACCGCCGAATCGGCCGCTTTGGCAGGAAACAACGCCTGGATGCTAACCTGCTGTGCGTTGGTCCTTTTCATGACTGCGCCCGGCTTGGCGCTCTTCTACGGAGGGCTGGTTCGCAAAAAGAATGTGCTGGGCGTGATGATGCAGTGCTTCTTCCTGATGGGGCTGATGACCGTTCTTTGGGCTCTCTATGGCTACACGCTTGCCTTTGGGGGATCGTTTGATGGGCTGATGGCGGAGGGCTCCGTTTCGAATCCCTACATTGGCAATCTAGATCACCTGTTTATGAATGGCATTGAGCGAGTGTGGGACGAGGAGGCAAAAGGTCCCCATACTCCAATGAATGGAGCAATTCCCGCAATTACCTTTATGCTCTTCCAGGGGATGTTCTTTATTATTACGCCCGCTTTGATCTGCGGTGCTTATGCGGAGCGGATGAAGTTCAGCACGATGGTCGTCTTTACGATCCTCTGGGGCACTGTGGTCTATTGCCCGCTTGCCCATTGGGTCTGGGGAGGCGGCATTCTGGCCTTTGGGGGAACCGATTCTTGGGCCGGTGGCGCGCTCGACTTTGCGGGCGGCACGGTGGTCCATATCAGTTCGGGTGTTTCGGCCCTCGTCTGCGCCCTGGTTCTCGGTCGGCGGCTCGGTTGGGGTCACGAGGATATGCGGCCCCACAACCTGACCTACACAGTCATAGGGGCTGCCATGTTGTGGGTTGGCTGGTTCGGTTTCAACGCGGGAAGTGAGCTGGCAAGTGACGATTTAACCAGCAGTGCGTTTGCCACGACCCATTTTGCCGCCGCTGCCGGCGCGATCGGATGGGCCTTCATGGAATGGATTGCCCGTGGTAAGCCGAGTGTCCTTGGAGCCGCTTCGGGAGCCATCGCAGGTTTGGTCTGCATTACTCCCGGGGCCGGGTTTGTGAATCTGATGCCCGCCCTGATCATAGGGGCTGCGGCCGGAATTGTCTGTTATTTTGCCTGCGGTGCCTTGAAGGCCGCCTTCAAATACGACGATTCGCTCGACGCCTTTGGAATTCATGGCGTGGGCGGGACGTTGGGCGCGATCCTGACAGGTGTGTTTGCTACGCGGGCGGCCTGGGATATCGCTGAGGGTCAACCACTCGGCCTACTTGAGGGGGGTGGTGTGATGCTGGGTCAGGTTGTGGCAGTCGTTGTAACGATTGTCTACTGTGCGGTTGTCACCTTTATTCTTCTGAAGATTTTAGATTGGACGATGGGTCTGCGAGTCTCGCAAGAAGGTGAGGTTCGTGGTTTGGATATTAATGAACATGGCGAAGAAGGCTATATCTTTGTTTAATCAGATGACCTTTTAGGGAGTTAGAAATGAAAAAAGTCGAAGCGATCATTCGGCATTTCAAGTTAGAGGACGTAAAGAATGCGCTCTCTGAACAGGGCATCTCGGGCATGACAATCACCGAAGTGCGGGGATTTGGTCGCCAGAAAGGCCATACCGAGATGTACCGTGGCACAGAGTACGCCGTTGATTTTGTGCCTAAGGTCAAACTTGAAGTGGTTGTTTCGGATGACAATCTGAAAAATTTAATTGATACGATAATGCGGTCGGCTCAGACGGGCCAAATCGGCGATGGCAAGATATTTGTTACGGATTTGTCCGATTCCATCCGCATTCGGACCGGTGAAACGGGTGAAGAAGCACTCTAGGTGTTTTTTCCGTTAATCTGGTTAAAATTAAGGTGGGTCCTCTGCGTGCGCATGGACGGCGCGGCGGAGTGGCCCGCTGTTTTTTTCGCTTGTTCTATTCCATGCGGATGCCATGTCCGAGGGTTTGACGTTACCCCCGCCCGTGTTGGCGGCAAAAGCCACCCTTCTGAAGGGGCAACAGAAGTTGCGGCAACAACACGATCAGGGTTCTCCCGGGATCCAGGTCTGTGCCAAATTAACGGACCTTGCCGACACCTTAATTAAAGAACTTTTCGCATCGGCAATTTCTGATCTGTCAAACTTGGACGGGGATGCCTTCAAGAACCTATCCGAGCAGGTGGCGCTGGTTTCGCATGGTGGTTATGGTCGTCGTGAGTTGGCGCCGTATAGCGATATCGACCTGATGATTCTCCACCGATCAGGGATTTCGTCCCACATTGCCGTCCTTGCTGAACGTATGATGCGCGATATTTGTGATACCGGTTTGATTCTTGGACAGAGCGTCCGGACATCGCGACAGGCGGTGTCGCTAGCCTGCAAGGATCCACTGATCCTAACCTCGCTCACCGAATCACGACATTTGGCCGGCAATGAGGAAATTACAGATAAGTTTTTGCTGCGTCTCAAGAGGGCCACCGTTCGTCGTGCACGGTCGCTTTTGCCGGCAATCGACAATGCCCGTCGTGCGGAGCGGCGAAATTATGGAGAAACCGTTTTCTTGCTGGAACCCAATATTAAACGTTCTCGTGGTGGTTTGCGTGACATCCAGTTACTCCGCTGGATTGGTTTTTGCCTTTATGGCACGACTGATCTAGACGGACTATTTTTAAAAGGCGTCTTGGAAAAAGAAGATCAAAAGATCCTGCGAAGTGCAACGGAATTTTTATTGCGAATTCGCAACGAGGTACATTTTCATGCCGGAAAGGCATACGACCAACTCGACCGTGATGAACAAGTTCGCCTTGCGGAGAGATTTGGCTATGAAGGCATGGAGGGGCTGATGCCGGTCGAACATTTCATGCAGGATTATTTTCGCCATACCCGTTCTGTGCGTTATATATCAGCGAGGTTTCTTGCAAATGCTTACCGATCTTCAAAGGTAGCGGGTTTTTTCTCGGTACTCTTTAGCCATCAGGTTGAAGGAGACTTTCGTGTAGGACCCAATATGATTTCCGCAACGAAGTTGGGCATGAAGCGAATTCGTTCAGACTTAAGTGAGGTGTTGCGGTTGGCCGAGTTGGCCACACTCTATGATAAAAGGATTACGCACGATACGTGGGAGGCGGTCCGCGCGGCAGCCGCTCGCTGTCATGAAGTGACTCCCCAGACAGCCACACGATTTATCTCCCTTTTATCTCGTCCTCCACAACTGGCAACGATACTATCCCGCCTTCATGAATTGGGTGTTTTGGAGAAACTGATTCCAGCGTTTGCTCGTGCCCGTGGAATGCTTCAGTTCAACGATTACCACAAATATACTGTGGACGAACACTGTATTCGGGCTGTGCGTGTGGCAACAGAGTTTGCTGGTGACCCGGGTCCGGTGGGCCAGGTCTATGCTGCCATTGGGCAAAAAGAGATTTTGCATCTCGCACTTTTAATTCACGATCTAGGAAAAGGGTACGTAGAGGATCATAGTGAAGTTGGACGCAACATTGCTACAGAGACCGCCGCCCATCTGGGCCTGCCACCGCACGAGACCGAAATGCTCGAATTCTTGGTCCACAAGCATTTGCTCATGTCTCACTGGGCCCTTTGGCACGACATTAACGATCCGGCTGTAGTCTTACGGGTTGCTGTTGAAGTCGGCTCGCCAGAACTGTTGCGAATGATGCTTGTATTAACCGCTGCCGACTTGGCTGCCGTGGGTCCCGACGTGTTGAATAACTGGAAAATTGAATTGTTAATGCAATTTTATCAGCGTGCTTTAAAGCACCTTACCGAAGAGGATCCGGTTGCTGGTGATCAGGCTTGGGCCATCGCACGGCGAGAGGAGATATGTGGTTTTCTGGAGCCTACTGCCGATGCGTATCGCGACACGATTGAATCTTTACCATTGGCCTATTTGCGCGGAACACCACCAGATCAGATTGCCGATGCTTTACGGCGGATTCAGGGGTTACCCGAAGGTAGTGCGG
>JABABY010000038.1:12494-12715 GCA_014237955.1 Planctomycetota bacterium | reverse complement strand
AATCGAACATCGGCCGGTGATTAATTTTCTCAATGCGATGCGTCAATGTCCCGGGATGACGTCCCAGGATACTTTATTGGCGGTAACCACGATGTCGTTTGATATATCGGTACTCGAATTTTATTTGCCTCTTACGACTGGTGCTCGTGTTGTCGTTGTGGATCGCGAAACATCTGCCGATGGCATCCAATTGGCGAAAGTGATTCAGGAAGAGGCCATTA
>JABABY010000038.1:0-12484 GCA_014237955.1 Planctomycetota bacterium | reverse complement strand
ATTACGATGAGGCAGGCCACTCCCGCCACATGGAGATTGCTCGTCGAAGCCGATTGGCAGGGGAGCCGGCAGTTAAAGATTCTCTGTGGTGGTGAGGCGATGCCTCGCGATCTGGCGGAGCAGTTGCTCAAGCGATGCGACAGTCTTTGGAACATGTTTGGGCCAACAGAAACGACCATCTGGTCATCGGTGCATCGAGTATGTTCGGGCGAGGGTTCCGTCTCAATTGGTAAACCGATCGACAATACACAAATGTATATTCTCGATGAACGGTTGCGGCCGGTTCCCGTGGGTGTGCCGGGGCATTTGCATATTGGTGGTGATGGCCTTGCCAGAGGTTATCTTAATCGTCCGGAACTCACCGCCGAGAAGTTTATTGCGGACCCTTTCAGTTCCGATACGGAAAGTCGCATTTACCGGACAGGTGATTTGGCGAGATACCGTGCGGATGGGAACATTGAGTTTTTGGGACGGTTGGATTTCCAGGTCAAGGTTCGTGGGCATCGCATTGAATTGGGAGAAATCGAGGCAGTTCTCAATGAACATCCTCAGATTCGTCAATCGGTCGTGATGGCCCGGCAAGCGGGCGAAAAAATCGACGATAAACAACTGGTTGCTTATGTCATTGCCGATGAGGAATCGCCCAATGTCAGTGACCTCAGAGACTTTCTCAAGCAAACACTACCTGACTATATGCTGCCTGCGGTATTCATGACGTTGGATCATTTTCCCCTCAACCCCGCAGGTAAGGTCGATCGCAAGGCGCTGCCTGAACCAGAATCAATCCGTCCGGCGTTGCGCGTGGAGTTTGTGGCACCCCGGGATGACACAGAAACAAAAATGGCCTCCATCTGGTCCGAAGCGCTCTCCCTGGATCAGGTCGGAATTCACGACAATTTCTTTGAACTTGGCGGCGCATCGATTCAAAGTCTTGAAATCGCGGGCCTCGCGGCTGACGAAGGGCTTGATATCACTCCGGCAATGCTTTTTCAATATCCAACCGTCGCCGAATTGGCGGCTGTGGCGGTTCCCCTAGAACAGATCGCAGATCCACCGATTGAAGAGGTCCAAACCCAATCTGGGGTAAAAGCTGTAGATGATCCGGAAGAAAAGACCCATTCCTCAGGTCGCATTGGCTCTGAAAGACCAGATCGAACGGCGAATACCCTGATCGAAGGTTTGGGGGTCTATCTGCCGCCGAAGGTAGTGACCACCAAAGAGTTGATCAAGGGCTGTAAGAAAAAGATGTGGTTCCCACTTGAATATATGACGGGCATCAAATCGCGACGCATGGCAGGAGACGATGAGTTTTCAATAGATCTGGCTACTAAGGCAGTTCAGGAGTGTTTTACAAACTCTCGCTACTCTCCTGAGCATATTGATATGGTTGTTTGTTGCAACATTACCCGCAGTGATGCCCATTTGAAGATTTCGATCGAACCGAATACCTCGTTGCAAGTAAAAAAAATGTGTGGACTCACAAATGCCATTGCATTTGATGTAACCAATGCCTGTGCAGGTATGTTTACAGGTATGAATATTGTAGACGCATTTATTTCAGCGGGTCTCATACGTCGAGGTATGGTTGTCAGCGGGGAATTTGTTTCTGGCATCAGCCGTACAGCACAATTAGAAATTACAGAATTTTTAGATCCTCGCTTAGCGTGCCTTACGGTTGGTGATGCCGGCGCTGCAATCATTCTCGAGGCAGCGGGAGGGACGGATGTTGGCTTCCATGAATTGGATATGTATACCCTCGGAAAGTACGCATGGATGTGTGTGGGGCGTTTAACGGAACAAGCCCATGGCGGTGCCATCATGGTCGTTCCAGATCCTATGGAGCATACCTCAGTTGCCGTCAAATATTCTGTTTCTCATGCGAAACACACTTTCGATAACAGTCGTTGGCGTCCCGATAAAATCCAAAAGCTGATCATGCATCAGACCTCAGAAAGGTCGCTGATGGATGGCTCCAAGGCCATCAACAAAGCATTCAACAAAAAGATTTCCACTAAGGAAAATACAATTAATAATCTTCCCGAACGAGGCAACACGGCCAGTACCAGCCATATGGTTGCTGTCTGGGACAACTCACTCAATGGAAAGATCCAATCGGGAGAGAATGTTGTTTTTGGAATTACCGGTTCAGGGCAGACTATTGGTACTGCGATTTATACTTTTGATGATTTACCGGATCGAGTACGTGCTGCGAAACTGGAAGGAAAATCTCCGAAGAAGGTGAGTGACGCAGTAGCGATGCGTCCTCTCCCGGAACGATCGGTGCCGAGGATTCGTGTTGTGGCCGTAGCCCACTATCCAGAAGGTAAAGAACTTTCCGAAGACTCGGTCGATACGGCCGTCTATGCGGCAGAGACCTGTTTGAAACAGACTTCGTATGACGTAACTGATATCGAACTATTAATTTTTGCAGGCATCATGCGCACCGGGTATGTTTCAGAACCGGCAATCGCGGCTATGGTCGCCGGGAAAATGAAAATGAATGACGTCATTGAGGCGGAGACCGACAAGAAAACATTCGCTTTCGACGTCTATAACGGTGCGATGGGATTTTTAAATGGCATTCACGTTGCTTCTGAAATGATCCGGGCTGGTAAATGCCGTACAGCGATGGTTGTCACTTCCGAGGTCGATATCAACAAGGATGTTCATCCCGAATCTCCCCTGGGGATTGCTGAAACAGGATCTGCCGTGATATTAGATGCTGCCAGCGAATCCGATGAAGGTTTTAGCCAGTTTTTGTTCCAGTATGACTGTGATCATTTGGACAAGCGGCGTTTAACTGGAGGGTATGTCGGTGGTAAACCATGCCTCACTATGGAAATTGATGAGAACATTCGCGATCTTTATTTGAAGATGATTCCTCGAGCCGTAGAGGATCTTCTACAACAAGAAGGTCTCGATATCTCGCAAATTGCGGTGGTCCTGCCTCCGCAGATATCTCCAGCAATGAACCATCAACTTGCAAATCTGCTCGGCATCGAACCCCATCGGGTTGTTGATTTGGCGGTGGAAGGACGAGATTTGTATACCTCTGCGATTCCATATTCTTTTGAGCATGCTCGAAAAGCGAAACTGGTCAAGCCTGGCGATATCGGATTGATTATCAATGTTGCTTCGGGAATCCAGGTGGGCTGTTCTATTTATTATTATTAATTTGTAACGATCCGCCCTTGGGGTGGAATCTACTGAAAAGTCATCAAAGTGAAGCACTCTCTCGCACACGCATTTGTTCGCTATCATCGGGGCCTCGGCAGAATGCCGATCTATTGGAAACCCTGGCTGATGTCTTTGTTGATGTCCAATATGATTACTCCTCTTTTTTTTCTTTCCGAGCATTTTGAGGCATGGGTTGTTTTGGGTACGGCGCTTCTGACGGGCGCCACGTTCATCGTACTTACGGCCTACAGCGGTTTTTCACGATTGTTGGGCCTAGGACACCTTGCTTGGATTCCGATGGTGATCTATCTCGTAGGGCAAGTGGAGCATGCAGAAAGTGGAAGCTGGTTTCGGCTTTGGCTTATCGCAGTGATTGTGCTGGATACAGGTTCCCTTTTTCTTGATGCCGCAAATGTCGTGCGGTATTGGCTTGGCGAGCGCGGGGAAATGGTGGAGGGGCTTTCTGGTGAAAAACCATATGCCCTAGACCAGCAACTCTGATCATGATGCCACCTAGTGATACGATCAGTTTGCAGCGGCCGAATCTTCCTGGCGGCCACGTAGAGCTGTGGTACACCTACCTGGATCGGATTGCAAATCCATCGCAGTTACATCAGTATTACGAATTGCTGAATGCGATGGAACGCGATCGTTTGGCGCGTTTTCGGCTAGAGCGAGTTCGCAAAGAATATCTGATAGCGAGAGCACTCGTTCGATGTGTCCTTTCACATTACGCCGACGTTCCACCCCAGCGTTGGAATTTCATTGCCGAGAATCAAGGCAAACCGGTTGTCGCATCTCCCTGGGAAGGCTATGGCGCATTCAATTTGTCCCATTCTTCCGGATTGGTAATTTGTGCTGTGGCAGCTGGGGGACACGTTGGTGCCGATGTGGAGAGCCTGGATCGTACAATAACAGGAATCCCACTTGCCCGCCGTTTTTTCTCTAGACAGGAAGTGGATCTTCTCTGCCAAGCTCCCGAGGACCAATGGCAGGAATTGTTCCTGCAGATCTGGACCCTGAAAGAATCGTACATCAAGGCCATTGGGCATGGCCTCTCAATGCCCTTAGATCGATTTTTTTTCACATTGCCCGATGATGGTCCACCTGAACTTTATCTGACCGATCAGGCTGCGAGTCCACAGGTCGGCTGGCAATTTGCACAGCTTCGATTACCCAGCCGCCATCATATTTCTGTGGCACTCTCACTTGAGGATCAGGACTCGGACATGGTTGTACATGCACGTGAAATCATTCCGCTCGAAGGAGTCCTTTCTGGCGATCCGGTGATTTGTTCCTCAGCAAATAATTGGTATTTCGTGAACGATTGATTCGGTCCGCGACAACCCGATCAATCGTAGATAGGTGCGAATTGCTGAAAAGTCGTTTCAAAATAATCTCAACGTAAAAAGACGTCTGCAATCATCAAAATTTGTCAACAAGAGCCTCTGCCGCAATTCCAATGGGCCTGATATCATGAGAAAGTTGCACTGCGACTCCCGAATTAGGCCCCTTTGGAGGAGAGTTTTACCTATGAGTATTCAAACAATGAACTGTTTGCTTGTCATTTGTTCGCCACTCGTGTGGTGCATTGCTGTTCAGGGTGCTGAGAAAGAATCTCCCAAAAATTCTACTAACGATGCATCCTCTGGCTGGGTCTCTTTGTTTGATGGCAAAAGTCTTGATGGATGGAAAGCAAATGAAAATAAGGATTCCTGTCGCATCGAAGATGGGACAATCGTCGTCAACGGCAATCGAAGCCATTTGTTTTATGTCGGCGACGTGAACGATGGCGATTTCAAAAATTTTGAATTTAAATGTGATGTTAAAACGCTGCCGAAGGCAAATTCGGGAATCTATTTTCACACAAAATATCTCGATTCGGGTTGGCCCGATAAAGGGTATGAAGCACAAGTGAATAATACTGGTGGCGATCGGAAGAAGACGGGTGGTTTGTACGGTGTTCAAGATGTTTTTGCGGCACCCGCCAAAGACAATGAATGGTTTGACTATCACATTATTGTTCGTGGCAAACACATTGTTGTAAAAATCAACGGAGAGAAGACCGCCGACTATACGGAGCCGGATAATCTGGATCGCAAGGATAGAAGACTTTCGAGCGGTACATTTGCATTACAGGCACACGACCCTGGAAGCAAAGTCCATTACCGGAATCTGCGAGTGAAAGTACTGCCGTGAGTGCAACTGTTCTTGATGGCAAAAAACTTGCTGCCGAAATCCAGCAGGAAATAGCGGAAGAAGTTGCTGACTTTATCGCAAACAATGGCACGACGCCAAAACTGGCGGCGGTTCTCGTGGGTGGAGATGCTGCCAGCGAGGTTTACGTTCGCAATAAGCAGCGAGCCTGCGAACGAGTCGCGATCGACAGTGAACTGCATCGGCTGCCGGAAGATGTTTCACAGGATGCTCTCTTGCATCTGGTTGCTAAGTTGAATAAGGATGAGAGCGTTCATGGGATTCTGATCCAGTTGCCTCTGCCGGACGCGATTGACGCTTCTGTGATATTGCGAGCAGTGTGTCCCGTTAAAGATGTAGATGCTTTTCATCCGGAAAATGTTGGCCGCATTGTACAGGGCAATCCCCGCTTTCTTCCTTGTACACCCCAGGGAATCCAGCAACTGCTCATCCGGAATAATATTGAGACGATCGGCCGTCATGTTGTTATTCTTGGACGAAGTGATATCGTCGGTAGGCCGATGGCAAATATGCTTTCGAGTCGGGGAATAGGTGCCGATGCTACAGTGACCGTGTGTCATAGTAAGACGCAAGATCTAGCCGGCATAACCCAGCAGGCAGATGTGTTAATCGTGGCAATTGGGCGGGAGCAATTTGTCACCGGTGAAATGGTCAAGCCGGGTGCTGTGGTTATCGACGTTGGGATCAACCGGACGGATGATGGACTAGTCGGCGATGTCGATTTTGAATCTGTCAGCGATGTTGCCGGTATGATTACGCCGGTACCAGGGGGTGTTGGGCCGCTGACCGTTGCCATGCTTTTGCGCAATACCCTGTGCGCAGCCCAGCAATGCTAAACGGTCTTCCTTTTTGCATGGCTTCCATCTGCCAGCTTGCAATCTTTGCTTTCTAAAGGGCAAGTTCCTATCCTTTCATGCTTTATGACATGTTTCCCCAATGGAATCTGTTGCCCGAATGATCCCTAGAATCAAAATAATCTGCTTATTTTACTCAATTTCAAAGCTTGCATCTTCCGATAAGCAACTGACGTAACAACGTTCTGTAGCTGATGTGGTGTACCTGTTGGGAAGTGCATGAAATGAGGCACTCTACCTGCGATGGGATATTAGTGGAGACTTTGGGGATGAGTCGGAAGATTTCCAAAAAGCGTAATAAACTTGCGGACCGGATCGCCCAGTTGCTCTGTGTGCTCCTTTTATTTAGCGCAGGAGGCTCTCTCTGTGCGGAGGAGCCACCGGAACTCTGGAAGTTTGGAAGCGATGCACAGCCGATAGGCCATGTTTTGAAGTCGCAGAAAAGGCCAAAGATAACGCGACGAGAAAACTCCGTACAGAATAGCAAGAAAAAGGAGCTGTCCAAAAAAAAGTTTCACCGCACGGCCCAGCAAGAAGACAGTCTCCGTATGCCAAACCTGGCGGTTCCAGATGTGCCCAGGGGTGCCGGTACATCGAAGCTGAAACTCAAAAAGGAACGGCCAAAAACTTCGGGTCTTTCTGTCAGAGCAGCCGAGGTGTTGCCGCAGACTGGACCGATATTTGGTGCACACCATGTGCAGAAAGATAACAAAACTTTGGGCGATGCGCATTTGCTCCTCATGGGTAGTGGTAGCGAGATTCGTTTTCGGGGTGTCGGAAAAGCAAAACCCCGACAGGCGCAACCCATTCCGGTACTCGAACTACCATCTGAGAAGCCAAATCTTATTGTCAAAAAAATTTCACACACAATCGACGAAATTGCTATTCCGGTCGAGAAAGAGCGTGCTGTTCCTGTCAATCAAGAGTCTGCTGTAGCTGCCGACACAGAGGGTGCCGCCCCTATCGAGGTTCCTATGGTGGAACGCGAGAATGAGATCGTCGCGATAGAGTTTCTCAGGTCGGTATCGCCACTGATGTTTGGTGATAAGGACAATGTAGAGTCGAAGGCTCGACGAACTGACAAGGCTAGCCGCCCTAAAAGAATACAAGGACCTTTTGGATACAGTCGCTGATTGGCATCTCCGGTTTGGAGAACCATTGAGGCTTTGCAAAAACTGTTCTTCAAAGCACGACAAATGAATAGATTCTGTGGAAAAGAGTTTTCATAAACAACCGGTTTCTCATTCTGGAACATAGTGAGATGGTTACATTACGCACGCCCTCAAATTTTTTCCTGAGAGCCTCAACGGTTCTCATCTTGGCCGGCATCTTCGGTGGCTGCGCAAGTACCCGCGAATGGTTTGGTTTTGCAGTCAGAGATCGTGGCCCCCAAATACCAACAGTGGGACTATCTCAAGGATCCTCGAGTACAAAAAGAACAAAAGATAGGCAGGTAATGTCTACTGCTGCTTCAGCATCCAAAATAGCAAAGGGTGATTCAAAGACGACAAAGCTGAAAGTCTCGAAAATTTGGGGAAAGTTTTGGATTCCGCTACGAAAGACGGAGATTAAAAGTCCGCCTATCGAACTTGTCAAAGAAGAACATAATTTTATGTTAGCCGAGAACAAAATTGCATTTGAAAGAGCCAGAGGTCTTGAATCCGAGAACAACTGGTCGGGAGCGCGAAAGGCCTACGAAAAACTCGCAAAGAGGAATCCCCAGTGGTGGGAGGCACACCATCGACTTGCGGTCTGTGCCGACCAGGAGGGAAGTCACCGAGAGGCCGAAATGGCGTATCGGCGCGCTTTGGAAATCAAACCTAAAGATGCAAAATTGCTTAACGATCTCGGTTATTGTTACTATTTGCAGGGCGAGTGGGAAAAGGCGAGGGAGGTTCTTTCCAATGCCATTGTATTGGATCCGAAGAATCCACGGATCTGCAACAACCTCGGTCTCGTCTATGGCCGTTTAGGGAAAGCGGATAAGGCACTACAGACTTTTCGACGAGTTGGCAGTGAAGAGGCTGCTCAGCACAACCTGACAGTTGTGATGGCCGGCTACGAAGAAGAGACTCCATCAGGAGATGGCCCTAAGGAGAAAAATGTTTCTTGGGAACAAAGCCTCAAGAAGCTTTATGCGGATCATCCGATAGAGACTAGTCGAGTACCTAAGGCGACGAAATTGAGGTAGATCAAGGTCAATGGATGCCCGGTTTCGAGAACGACATAGTCTTAATTCGTTTTCATACGCCTGCACGCATACTTCCGGCTCCTACTACACAGCAAGAATATTCTGTTTCCCGCTAAGCGTCATCCTATTGCTCTTTAGCAGGTTTTGGACTCTCGCTGCCGCTTTCTGTCCCACTTGATATCTCCTTGGGAAGTTCAACTGTGGGCAATTCGACACCGGGAAAGTCGCCACCAGGGAATTCGACGCCAGGGGGTAAAAGTCCCGGTTGATCAATTGGGGATGCGGGAATGGTATCCGGACCGAGTACCTGTTCGAGCATGGGGAGTAATTTTCCTGATAAGTTGCCCAGGCCTTTCGCATCGACTTCCCACTGCTCACCATCTTTTTCAATGATGAAGTTCACCAGTTTTCCCTCCTCGCGACCGATCGTGATCTGTACGCGATCAGGTAAGTTTCCAATCAAATCAGCAGCCTGATGTTGCTGCCGGTTGTTGTTGTCTGACTTTCCGGGTGTCGATGGCAGGACTTGATCGAGTAAATCGAGTAAAGGTTGTCGATTCGATCCGGAAGGTTTATTGGCAAAGATTCGATTTGGACGCCGCACTGCCGTGACTGTAACTGAGAGAGGCTTTCCGCCACGCAACAACTTGATCACGATCGGTTTCCCATCACTTTGTGTGACGATGCGAATTAGATCGCGTGGTCTAAAAAGAGATTTTGTATTTGCCTCAAGAAGCAGATCATTTTGTTTGATTCCAGCCGCTGCCGCAGGGCTCTCCTCGGCCACGTTACGCACGAGGAGTCCTTGACCGTTCGAAATGGATAGTTGGGAGCGGACTGCCGCACTGGCTGGAGAACACGTTGTCCCAATCCACAGCACCCTATTCTTTTGAGGAGCCTGTCGTTCCGTCGTTGGTGGCGGCTCAGCGGCTGATGCCAGCAAAGGTAACGAGAGTAGCAGACTCGTTGTTAAACATTGAGCTGATTTGACCATGAGTGTTCTCCATAACAGAAAGTGGGCAGCCGATGGCTTGTCCGTTTTGTTCAATACGTTTGTTCGCAAGGATGGTACCTACTTGGCTTTTGGTTCGTTACGCTGGCGGGTTCGCTCCATCAGCACCTGTTGGGTGCCCCGGTTGGCTGGATCATCGAGATCGTTCCCAGTGGTTCGTTGTACATAACTGCCATCCGACTGCATATCCCACGCCTGTCGCTGGTCGGTCAACATAATCTGGAGAATCCCCCAAAGTCGTTCGCGGAACGGGCGGGGATCGATGGGTGTGATTGCTTCTACGCGTGATTCCAGATTCCTCACCATCCAGTCGGCCGATCCCGTAAAGAATCGACCTGAGACTGGATCTTGTTCGCCATTACGAAAATAAAAGATGCGCGAGTGTTCCAGAAATCGGCCAATCACAGAAATCACACGGATCGTGGGGCTCAAGCCCTCAACGCCAGGTCGCAGCACACTAAAACCGCGGACAATAAGATCAATCGGCAAGCCCGCCTGTGAAGCGGTATAGAGGGCTTCGCAAATATCGGGATCCTGAATTTGGTTCATCTTTGCAATGATTTGAGCTGGCCGGCCCTCCTCGTGAGCCTGTTGTTCATCCCGAATCATTTTCAAGAATTGTTCTTTCATATTGATTGGGGCGACGAGTAACCGTTCGTAATCATGTTTGATCGATCGTCCCGTCAGCGAGTGGAACAGTTCGACAACATCGTCGGCGATTTCAGCTCTACAGGTAAATAATCCCAGATCGGTATAGACTTTGGCCGTTTGTGGATTGTAATTACCGCTGCCAATATGGGCATAGCTTCTCAGACCGTCCGGTTCGCGTCGCACCACAATTGCGGTCTTGGTATGGGTTTTTACCCCGGTCAATCCATAAACGACATGGACCCCAGAATCTTCCAAGGCGTTGGCCCAACGGATATTACGATGTTCGTCAAAGCGAGCCTTAAGTTCTACCAGACACGCGACCTGTTTACCCTTTTCCGCAGCCTGAATCAGCAGCGGCAAAAACGGACTGTGATCGCTGGTACGGTAGACTGCCATTTTGATTGCCAGGACATTATCGTCTTCTACCGCTGCCCGTACAAAGCGAGCTACTGAAGCATCGAAACTTTCATATGGGTGATGGACCAACACATCTCCATCTCGGATCAAAGCAAAGATATCTGTCGCATCATCTGCCAATGCCAGAGGAACGGTGGGAATCCAGGGTGTGAACCGCAATGTTGGAATGTCGAGCGCAGCAATCTGATGGAAATCGACATAATCGTAGTTGTCCGGCATTTCGTAGACCTGCTCGGGTGGCAACTCCAACTGTTCGACGACCGTATCAAGCAGCCAGCGGTCATCCGTTAGGCTGTGTTCGAGTCGGACTACTCGTTGTAAACGCCGTTGCCGGACTTCTTCTGTAACCAGTTCCAGAAGATCCTCACTGTCCTCATCGTCGTAATCGATCTCTGCACTGCGCGTGACCCGGAGTGTCATAATATTTTGAATCGTCATTCCAGGAAACAAATGTGTAAGGTTGTGGTAAATGATCGCTTGTAAATCGATGAACCGTCGGACGTTGGTATCGATCGTATCCAGCTCAATCCATTGAGGGAGTAGTTTTGGTACTTTGACCCGGGCGAAGAGTCTTTCTTCAGTGAGGGGATTTTTGAGTCGGATTGCAAGGGAGACCGACAGGTTGGACATAAACGGAAACGGATGGCTATGGTCCACCGATTGCGGTGTAAGGACAGGAAAGACACTATTTTGAAAATGACTGTTTGCCTGATCCCGTTCCGCTTCGGTCAGGTCCTCCCAGTCGAGTAAATGGATGCCCTGTTCCGCAAGGTTTGGTATTAATTGTTCGCTGAGACACTTTGCACGAGACTCCAGCAGCGGCACTACCGAATCTTGGATCGCTTTAAGACGTTGTACGTGTGGTTCAGTATCCGCATGGAGTTGATCATCTTTACCCGATTGACGAAGCATCATCGTCCCGATGCGTTTCATAAAAAACTCATCGAGGTTGGTGGTGAAAATGCTCAGAAACTGCAAGCGTTCAAGGAGCGGGGTTCGCGGATCGATCGCTTCGTGCAAGACACGGCGATTGAATTCGAGCCAGCTGAGATCACGGTCAACAAATCTTGGAGAGTCTGTCGCCTGAGTATCCTGTGGCCCACTCGTGTTGAGGGTGCGGAGGTCTTCTTTCATGATCCCCCCATTCTAACCGATTTGGGCCCCAAACGGCGCGTTGTAGCAGGCCTTTGGTCGATTGAAAATGTCTGAAGGACAAGAGCGAATGAGAAAAATCAGCACAATCGGCCCTGCCGAAACATCAGGGGAATTTCTTCCCAAAAAGGGGCTATGAAAATCGGGTTTTGGACACCACTCACAATCAAGCACTCGGAGTGATGAGATCTTTGCCCATGAGGGGTCGAAGGACATCCGGGACAATCACGCTACCATCTGCTTGCTGGTAATTTTCCAGAATGGCGATCAGGGCCCTACTGATGGCAACGGCTGTTCCGTTGAGTGTATGAACGTAGTGGGTTCCCTTTTTGCCTTTTTCTTTGTAGCGAATATTCAGTCGCCGTGCCTGATAGTCGGTGCAATTGGAAGTGCTGGTGACCTCACCGAATGCTCCTCCTTCACCACGTCCGGGCATCCAGGCTTCAAGGTCGTATTTCCGATACGCTGGACCTCCAAGATCACCGGTTGCAGTGTCCACGACACGAAAGGGGATTCCGAGTGCATCGAAAATATCACGTTCAAAACGACACAGATCCTCTAGTGTTGCTTCACTATCACTCGGTAGAGTCAATGCGAACATCTCGACCTTCGTGAACTGATGGACGCGATAAAGACCTCGTGAGGCACGGCCGGCGGCACCAGCCTCCGTCCGGTAGCAGTGGCTTATTCCACACATGCGAATCGGAAGTTCATCAGCCTGAAGAACAACGTCGGCATACATGCCACCCAGAGTGATCTCCGCAGTGGCAATCAGATTTAGGTCGCTCTGGGCAATACTGTAGATCTGCGTTT
>JABABY010000037.1 GCA_014237955.1 Planctomycetota bacterium | reverse complement strand
ACAAGCGCTTTATGCCGGAGCAGGAATGGCGCATGACCACCGCATGACCGACCAAGCCGAGGGCCGGGGCGACGGCCCCATCACGCTGACCATCGACATCGGCGGCACCCATATTAAATTGCTTCGGACCGGTATGCAAAAAAAACGGTCATTCGATTCAGGGCCAAACATGACCCCGGAGGAGATGATCCGGCAGATCGATCTGGTCAAGGGCGACTGGGACTGGGATCGCGTTTCGATTGGGTTTCCCTCCCCATGTGCAGAGAACCGTCCCCTGAAAGAACCTTCCCACCTGAAGGATGGCTGGGTAGACTTTGATTACGAAAACGCACTCGGCAGCGAGGTTCGCCTAATCAACGATGCGGCGATGCAGGCTCTCGGCAGCTACCAGGGCGGCAAGATGCTCTTTCTGGGACTCGGTACGGGACTGGGAACGGCACTGATTGACAACGATCACCTCGTCCCCCTGGAACTAGGCCACCTCAATTACAAGGGGAAAAAGACGGTTGAAGATTTTATGGGAGAGACCTATCTGGTGAAGAAGGGCCACAAAAAGTGGCTCAAGCATGTCCTGAGCATCATCGAGATGTTTCGGGCGACGATTCTTCCAGAATACATCGTACTCGGTGGCGGCAACACCAACAAAATTTCCACGCTACCTGAAGGTGTACGGCGAGGGTCAAACCACAATGCCTTTCTCGGCGGCTTTCGCCTCTGGGACAAAAACGCACAGATGCCGTTGGCTAAAAAGGACGAACAATCGCAAGCAGGCATCGCCTAACGATTGTCCAGATATTCGAGTTGGATCTCCGTCACCGGCAGCTTCTCTTTTAATGCGGCAACCCCTTTTTTTGTGACTGCGGTGCGGGTCACCTTAAGATCCTTGAGGGCCACAAGCGGCGCAAGCTGCGTCATGCCCGCATCGGAGACCGATGTCGAGCCAAGGTGCAGAAACTCCAGCGACTGCATCGCTCGCAGGTATTTTAGGCCTGCATCGCTCAGCTGTGTGTTATCGAGATTCAGCCACCGCAACTCTCTCAACGGCTCCAAATACCCGATTCCCACATCCCCAACAGGTACCCGCCAGAGATTCAGGCGCATCAACTGTGGCATCTCTGAAAGTGCCGCAAGGGATGCGTCCGTCAACTGGCTACACTCACTCAGATCAAGCTCTTTGAGATGCTTATTTTTCGCCAAGGCGGCCAGACCCGCACCAGTGACCTGGGTCTTAGCCAGACGAAGCTTTTTGAGCCGAGGTAGCTGGGCGATTGTTACCGTTCCTGCATCGCCGAGAAGCGTCCCCGCCAAATACAATTCCTCGAGTTTTTCAAGATCCGCCAACTTCGCAACGCCGGCATCGCTGATCCAGAGATAATCGAGCAGAAGCGCCTTGATGCTTTGCATCTGTCCGATTTGCACGAGTGCCGCATCATCGACGCGAGTGCGGCCACTTTTACCGGACAGTCTGAGGGCTTTAAGTTTTTCGAGATCGCCAAGAGAGCGGATTCCCTTGTTGGATATCCCACAGCCGCGAAGATCGAGATTTTCGAGCGTACGAATCTTGCCGAGCGTTTGCAGACCGACATCGGTAATGTCGGTATCATTCAACAAGACCGAACGAAGGTGCGTCAGACTGCACAGCGGCAAGAGATCCTCATCGGCAGTTTGCGCTCCGCGAAAGCTGACCTCTACCACATGACCGGCTCGGTCGCGCCGTATTTTGGTGGCACTCCCGTTGAGTGCTGCAAGCGCCTGCGGATCATCAGTGCCCAAATCCTGCGAGTACGCATAGGTTGTGAAAAACCAGGCAAAACCCAACAGGATGAGCCAACAAGGATGCTGTTTACTCCTGGACATCGCCATTGGGATCACATGTATTCTTAAAAAATGTTTGGTACTGTTGCATGATGTTGGGCAAATCGAATTGCTTGATTCTTTCGCTTGCAGCACGTGCGAACTGCTCCATTCTGTCTCTCCCTCCATGCAGCTTACTAATCGCATTCGCGATACTCGTCGCATCAATCTCACACAATTGGCCATCCACGCCAGATGTGATGATCTCGTCTGGTCCTGTAGGACACCGCGTCGCAAGGACCGGCACGCCGCAGGCCATCGCCTCGAGCAACACGTTGGGCATTCCTTCCCAGCGCGACGAGAGTACAAATAAATCAGAGTGGGCCAGATAGGCATAAGGATTCGCCTTAAAGCCAAGAAACTCAACCCGATCCGCGATGCCGCGATCGGCGGCAAGTTGCTGCAGCACCAACTCATCTTCTCCAACACCAAGAATTCTCAATCGCCACGGAATATGCTCCAGTGTGGCGACAGCATCGATGAGCAAATCGAATCCTTTTTGCCGAGTCAGGCTTCCAACAGCCACTAAGTTAAATTCGTCGTCACTGAAATCGACGGATTCAGCAGATAATTTCCGAATCTTCTCAACATCGACTGGATTATGGATTACCTTAATTTTATTGGAATCGATCTTATATTGCGCCCGTAGATATTTTGTCATTTGGAGCGTAGAGGCAATCCATGCCTTACATGACCGGAAACCCGTTCTATTGAGCCAACGAATGGCAGCACTTTGACCCGCATGTGGATTCGGAGTACAGTTTGTCTCTCTGAGAATAGTAACGGCCCCAGTTCCGGACAATCGCACAGCAAGAGCAACAATCGGCAGCATCATTATAAAGACAATCTGCGGCCGATGCCGACGTATCTCTCGGCGCAGAAAAAACAACCGTGCAAAGCCGCTTCGATCGCCTGCAGAAATGATCTCTACATCATCCGCCACAGAAGTGAGATACCCACCTTCGATCTTCTGTAAATAAAGAATGGGCTCAAAAACATCCCGATCGAGATGATTTAGGAGATTGAGCATGACCCGCTCTGCGCCGCCGCTCCCGAGCGTGGGAACCACCATCAGAATCTTCACCTTGGACATCACAATCTTCTTACTGCAATAGAAAAACTAAAGAAACCGCCGTGCGTCACATCGAGTCGATCAGCCTAGAGCAATGCAGAGTGGACTTCAAGGCTAAACGATGTGTAGGGGAACAACGTCATCGAGAACCACTTGAAAGCTAGCCAACGTCACCGAGTTCAAGAACGGAACCGTACCGGCGCAAAACACGCTGGCGAAGCAGTGCGTGTTCCGGATTGGCCAACCCCGGATCCGCATCAAGCAATCCCTGAGCGTCACGGCGCGCGACCTGCACCACCTTCGCATCGCGCAGCAGATCCGCAATGCGCAAAGGCGGAAAACCATGCTGCCGTGTCCCAAACAGATCTCCTGGCCCCCGGAACTTAAAATCAAGCTCCGCAAGTTCAAATCCGTCACCGGACTTTACAAACGCCTCGAGCCGCTCTGCAGTAGCGTCATTTTCCAAATCGGCAAATAACGTACAGTACCCGGGTAGTGTGCCCCGCCTGATACGACCTCTCAATTGGTGCAACTGGGCGAGCCCAAAACGTTCCGCACCCTCAATAGTCATCACGGTTGCATTGGGAACATCAACACCAACTTCAACAACGGTGGTGCCGACGAGGACCTGAACCCGGCCATCGTTAAACTGCCTCATGACGGCATCTTTTTCCTTGCCACTCATGCGCCCATGGATCATGCCGAGACGATAATCCGAGAGGGGACCGTTTGCGAGTTCCTCATACACCCTAGAAAGGCTCGCCACATCCCACGTCTCCGACTCCTCAATCAAGGGCGCAATCACATATCCCTGGCGGCCTTCGCTTAACTTGTTACGGTAAAACTCCCACCACTTCTCTCGCTTCTCGTCCGTTGCCAGATAGGTATTGACCGGCTGCCGTCCCGGCGGAAGGTCTCGTATCTCGGTCACATCCAGGTCACCAAAAAGGGTCATCGTCACTGTCCGAGGAATTGGCGTGGCGGTCATCACAAGATAATGAGGCCCCGCATCCTTCAATTCCGCACGTTGGCGCACGCCGAATTTGTGCTGCTCATCAATCACCACCAAACCAAGATTGGCAAATTCCACATCAGGCTGCACCAAAGCATGTGTTCCAATTGCCACATCAATCTCACCATTCTTTAGTTCGCCAAGTACATTGGTTCGCTGGCTCTTGGTCAAACTGCCTGAAATCAATGTGGTACGGACCCGACTTGCCTGAAGAAACTCCCCTAACACTCGGGCATGCTGGCGGGCAAGCACCTCGGTCGGAACCATAATCGCGACTTGGCAACCATGGGCCACCGCCAGAAGCGTGGCATAAAGAGCAATCACCGTCTTTCCACTACCAACATCCCCCTGTAGCAGGCGATTCATAGGACACGCTTTCCCCATGTCAGCCACAATATCCGCGATCGCAGCATTTTGCCCCTCGGTAAGCTCAAAGGGAAAACGTCGGCGAATCCGTGCATCGATTTTTCCGGTCGCCTCCAATACGGGTGCCGTTGCCGTCGCGGAACGCCGTTGCCGCCGCAGGCCCAAACCCAACTGCAGAAGCAGCAGTTCCTGATAGACGAGCCGCTTGCGGGCATTGGCAAGGCTCGTTTTATTATCGGGAAAATGGATATTCCCGAGTGCTTCAGCGAGCGGGGCAAGATGATGCTCTGCAAGAAAGGACTCGGGAAAGATTTCTTCTACACTTTGGACACATTCATCGAGCACCTCCCTAACCACCCGCCGCAAGTGCCCCTGATACACGCCTTCAGTAAGCGGGTACACAGGGAGCAGTCGGCCCTCCGCGTCGCGGTCCTCTTGCTCGATGACTTCAACGTGAGGGTGCGTCATCTCCCAGACACCGCCACGCTGCGAGGGCTTGCCTGCGACAAGCAAACACTGCCCTTCGAAAAACTTTTTTTCTAGAAACGGCTGATTGAACCAGACGGCACGCATCCATTGTCCATCTTGTCGGATTTGGACGGACAGCAAACTCCTGCCCGGACCGATCGAACGAAGAGTGACGTCTTCGACTTCACCGAGTACGCTGAGAAGAGCATCTTCTTCTAGGTCTGCAATCGCCCGGACATCGGTCAGATCCTGGTAGTCTCGCGGGAAAAAGAAAAGGACATCCTGCGCCGTGCGAAGCCCAAGATTCGCCAATCGTATCGCCCGCTGCGGACCAACGCCCTTGAGAAATTGCACCGGTGTCGTTAGTTGTGCGCCACTACCGGAGGAAGTTGGATGAGACATAGAATCAAACACATAGATTTCCATTCACGGACACTTGCATACTAGATCTGGATTCCATGTAGGAAAAGGGGGACGCCGGGGACCGGGGGAACGATCTGGTCGGTTTCAGGGGCGACAAATCCTACCATCGAGCCGCAAGTTGCTAAAGATACTTCTGATATGCAGCAACCGCCAACTGATCACAACGTTCGTTCTCTTCATGTCCACTGTGACCGGCAACCCAGGAAAAGAGGACCTGATGTTTGGACAGAAGGAGATCTAACTGCTGCCATAACTCTACATTTTTTACAGCCGCTCTCCGCTTCCCCTGCCCACGAGTCCATCCATTGAGCTTCCATTTGGACATCCACTCGGAAATACCTTTACCGACGTATTGGCTGTCTGTAAAAAGATCCACACGACACGGCCGATCCAGCGACTCTAATCCTCGAATGACTGCCAAGAGTTCCATTCGATTATTGGTCGTTTCCCTCTCACCACCAGAGACCTCTTTTTCACTCCCGGTCCGGGGATGCCTTAAGACATACGCCCAGCCACCCGGCCCCGGATTTCCAGAACAAGCACCATCCGTGAAAAGTTGCACAAGGGCTTCGGGAACTGTTTCTGAAGTCATGGGGTATCCAACGTGTCTTGCCGGCTGAACAACCAGCCGACTGGCTCTACAGCTATAACTGCGAGGAGTCACTTGCAGGCGGGTTTTCGGGAAGTAACGCCTCCTGATGTCGCGAGAGTTCCGGCCGAGGCGGCTGCGTCAATTTCTCAAGCTCTTGGGAGAGGGGAGATTCTAGTCTGGGTTGCTCTGAACAGGCCCATGGAAGCCTGGCAGTAAACGTACTGCCTTTCCCGAGATCACTTTCGACCGCGATTTCACCACCTAGCAACTTGCATAATTCCTTCACAATGGAGAGGCCAAGTCCGGTACCCGAAAACTCTCGCGTCATGGCATCTGTAGCAATTTCACTCTGACTCTGCCTGAATTTTTCGAAGATAATCACCTGATCCTCTTCGGCAATACCGACGCCAGTATCGATCACCTGCAGCACGAGTCGATCCCAATTGTCCCGCTCGGCCCGAACATCAATACGCCCGCCTTCAGGCGTAAACTTAATCGCATTGGAGAGGAGGTTATTCAGAATCTGCCGGATTTTCGCCATATCTTGATGGACAGGAGGCAACCCGGGCTCAATCTCCATATGCAAATCGAGATTCTTCTTTTCCGCCAGCGGCCTGGCCATATCGCATTGTGCGGAAATGACCCCACCAATGTCAAAATCAGTGAGGTTTACATCCATGCGACCACTTTCAATTTTGGCAAGATCGAGCGTGTCATTGATCATATCCAACAGCACGCGACCGGATGTCTGGATGTTTTCTACATAGCGACACTGTTTGGCATCGACCAAATTGCTCGACGCCAAGACATCCGAAAAACCGAGAATACTATTAAGCGGTGTACGCAACTCATGACTCATCGTAGCGAGAAAGTCACCCTTTAGGCGATTCATTTCGAAAAGCTTCATGTTCGCCTGAGCCAACTCATCCACTTTCGTATCAAGATTGTCATTCACACTGCGAAGTTCCTCAGCCGAATCAAGTAATTGCTGCAACATGCGATTAAACGCGAGTCCGAGATCTTCAAACTCATCGGCGGTTTGAATATTGGCGCGCCGCGTAGTGTCTCCTCGACTTACCTCATCACTGACTTCGCGCAAATGCGTCAGCGGCTTGACAATCACATAACGGACAATCACGTAAAGCAAAACCATTGCCAAAAACACTGTGATGATTGCGGTCGCCAACAGCAGAGCCCAGTTCCGATTGATTGCCGCATGGGTCTCCTCAAGCGGTATCCGCACTTTAATGATTGCCTGCAGATCTCCTTCTGAAAGGTCCGGATTGCCATTTTGCATGCGATGGCAGAGCACACAATCTCCATCGGCATACACGGGCTGGTAATAGTGATATTCAGCGATCTCGCGATCCGCGACATCCCCCTGACCATCCTCAATCTCCCGGACGACAATTTGTTCCCGTTCGGCATACGCAAGCGACTCGTCCTCTTCACCCTCATCCGCCGGCGCCCTTCTTCTCCAACGCTCAAGCAATTCTTCCTCAAACGCATCCTGAGGCTTTTGGTCGACATCCGGATTGTTCGCATCAGGGCGAATCACATCCCAGTCGTAATCATCTTGATCAAACAAATTGATGAGCTTGTCTACGACCGGAAGAAAATCCTTGTTTGTCTCCAACTCCTTCCAGTGACGCATCATGATCGGATGCACCAGGAGACGACCAATTTCTGGATTTCGCTGATAGACGATCTCTTTGGTCCACTCCCCATACAACAGAAAGCTGCCCATGATCAGGAGCAGCAGGCTTATGCCAAAAAGCCTTCGGCACTTCCTCTCCAGATTCGGTTCACCAAAAATGCGTTTGAATGAACGGTAGGACACAGATCACTGGATCATTAGGGGACTTGGGACATTACCGTGGCCATACAGCGCTACGTTACCCGAAAAACCACTTGTATTCTATTCACTAGACAGTCGGGCATCCAAGATCAAAGAATGTGCATCCCACCCTTTCCGCAGGGGAGACCATCATGGCCTTACTGCCCTGAATCCTCGGGAGGGGCCGAATTTAAAGGCTTTTCGGCAGCCGGCTGTTTTTTCTTGGATTCTGTCACATCCGTTTCCATCGGCTGCGGAGTCAGGAAGAGCCTTACTTTGGTTCCCTTCGGAGGGATATTGTCTGTAAACGCTTCGAAGCCAAGCGCGTTATTCTCAGAGCTGCTCTGCACCGGGAGATCCAGGGTCGCTGTGGGAAAGTTGGAAACGCAAACAAAGTCACCGGTCCGATCCGCAAGATAAAACTCCTCGCCCGTATTTCGATCTTGACTGATGTGACTTCCACCAAAGACCCAATCGTGGGTTAGAGGGCCGCCTACGACAAGCAATTGCTCAATCTGCTTTCCTTCTGGGCTTGGGCGCGTGAAAAAATCGTGGTTTGCAGAAACCTCAGCTTTCCGGTCGGGCAGCACCGGCTCCCAGCGGGCCCGCATGCGGTCATCGACAATGACATCGTTCTGCTTCTGAGACAATTTCTTTGCACGCTCGATCAGGTCGACATGCTCGGGATTGCTCCTAAGTGCCGGACTGAACTGGAAACGATAAAACTTTTTTGGTGGCTCCCGCTCTGGATCGAGCGCCTTCGGATCTGTAAGGATCACCAATTGCTCTATCTGCTTGCCTGCCCGACTCGGCCGCATCACCATGTTACCATTCTTGCGGGCAAAGGGTGCTATTGCAGGAGGCACTGGTATCCAACGAGCCCGCAACTCACCATCAAGAACGAGAACATCATCCTTGGATTTATTCGCTTGTTCAATAAGTTGCCGGTCGTCCTCCGAATCCAGACGAGCCGCCCGGTCAATCCGCCGAATAAAGTCCTGGGCTGGTGCTTCGTGGCGAACACCCTCTTCATCCCACCAGAGGACGAGTATCTCTACAACAGAACCGGAGGCAGGCCGATACTCGGGGCCATACGAGACCGGCGTCCCCTGCTGCCCACCAACAGCCAACAGGCCTGCATGGACAGTCGATGGCTTGGCATCCGCTTTGATGACCGCCTCATGGGTCTTGCCTCCTACCGGACTGACCAGCAGTTCAAGCGCGCCCTTCGTCAGGCAGATTTCACCATCGACCACAACACGTTTCTTATCTTTGTCAATCCATATCTTTTGCTCGCGATTGAGGGCAATCAATCCCTTGACCGGGGGCAGTGGCGAGAAGACTTGGTTGCCGATAGCCTCCGACGATGGATCATTCTGGAATTCTTCAAAAACCACTCCACCTAGGTCGGAACTGGGGGTGGTGCCATCGACAGGCTTTTTTTCAGCCTGACTGGGAGCATCTTCTGTCGTGTCCGGCGGAGAATGATCCTCCTCGCCGCCTGGCGGGTTTGTCTCGAGAGGCTGCCGAAGGGCAACTGTTGTGATACGAACGGGACCGTTTGAAATTTCTGGTTCCGGCGGAAGATCCCCACAGCCTGCCAGAACGAGTGCAGAAATCCCCAGCAGAACGCAGGAATATTTCGTTACCGATTTGCGGGGGTAGGGATCCATGCGATCGTGTCCATCCTGGGGTACATGGCTGGGGGGAAGCGATATGACAACTTTGTTGATAGGATAACCGCTTTGATACCAGCCGTCCAACCGAGAAATCGTTTTTGCCCGTTCGTCGAGGTATCCCCTTGCGGACATTTTGGTAAATTAAGGCCTTACAGCTTGAGGATCACTAAGGACACGGGACACCATGAGCGTTGTAACATCCTCTTCCGAGACCGCATCTGAAAAATCTATATCGTCAGCGTCGAACCGCTGGGACGCAGCCGAATGGCAACGACCACTTCCTAAAAAAGTCCTTCGGAGTTTTGGCGACCAATCGCTCAATGAACCCTGGAACGCGTGGATCCAATATCTCTCGCAGCGAAAAGGGCCATGCAGCCTTGCACAACTACTGCCTTCCCGTCACTCACCACTGGCCTGGAGTACCGTTGCCTCACTACGGAACGAAGAGACCGAGAATATCATTGCGTTAACGCAACACTATCACCACAAAAAAAACAATCGAGCAGGTGAAATCCAGGATCGCCTTTCTGCGTGGCTGCTAGAAACGGACACGGTAGCCGTCGATTCCTCTCACGCCCTGGAATGTGTTGCCTGGGCCTGGGCATTGCCATTTTTGGCAAACCACTGCCCCGAACCTCTTTGGTGGAGCCTTCTGGACCGACTGATTCAAGATGCTGCCGATGCCTGCCAGATTGATGTCACCAAATCGCCGCTATCGGCAATCTTGCTTGGCGGGGAACTTCCCTTAGTACTCGCATATGCATTTCCAGAACGAAAAGCAACTGCCGAATTACTTGGACTTGCAATTACGAATCTTTCGGAATCGCTCACTGAATTGCTCGATGGTGAAGGGATGTTGCCGGCAACACATCTGCCGCTGCTACGCCCTTTGCTTGGATGTTGGACGCGTTGCCGAGCGATCATGGAAACGCGTCGAAAGTTTTTGTGGAGTAACGACGCAGAAGACCAATACCGCTGGCTCATCACACAGACATTGCGAATGAGTCGTCCCGGCGGAGCGATGGTTTTCAGTGGCATGACATTTAGCAGATCAGAACGCGAACTTTTCCGAGCAGCATTGCAACTGGGCGGCAACGACATTGATGCTGCTGCTGCGGACTGCCTGTTCACAAGACCAAAGGAGGGCGGCACCCTAACAAACCAAGAGTTGTCTCCTACGTATCATTCGGAGTGGTCAGCTTTGGCCATACTTCGAAACAAGTGGTCTCGAAAGGCCCGGCAACTGGCCATCACCTATGCCGATGGACAAAACAGCATCGAACTCTGCCAAGGTGCCTCTGTCATTCTTTCGGGAAACTGGCCCTTTGAAATTACCCACAATGGCCAGGTGAGGCCACAGGACGCTTCTGCCGAATGGGATGAGGTTGCGTTCGAATCGGATGAAGATGTGGATTACCTTGAACTTGAGATGGAAGTGACACCTCAGATTCGCATCCAGAGAAGTTTTTTACTTGCTCGCACAGATCAGATTCTGATGCTCACCGATGCTGTGCTTTGCGATCAGCCGGACCCGATCAAATATAGAAGCCACTTACCGCTTGCCGATGAGATGACCGCACATTCCGAGGCGGACACGCGTGAAATGATACTCAAATCACCACAGCCATGCACACGCATTCTTCCACTCTGGCTCCCTGAGTGGCGGTCAGCAAACGGGCATGGAAAGATGGATATCCAGAAGCGCCATCTTGTCATGGAGCATTCCGGCAAAGGTCGGCTTTTTGCACCCCTCTTTTTTGACCTTTCACGCAAGCGGCACTCTCGACCGATCACCTGGCGTCAACTTGCAGTCGGCGAGATGCGCAAAAATGTATCGAAAAATCAGGCTGTCGGTTTTCGTGTCCAGGTCGGCCAAGAGCAGTGGCTGCTCTACCGCTCTCTGACTGAAGTGGCGAACCGGACCGTACTCGGACAAAATTTGATGTGCGAACTACACGTGAGCCGATTTCAAAAAACTGGAGAAGTGGAAGAGCTCATTGAAGTTCAATAGCGGCCATGACAGATGTCCAGCGTATTATCGCCCAAAACATCGGCCGCATCCGCGAACGGATTGCGGAAGCCGCAAATCGGGCGGGTCGGTCCGCCGCTAACATTCGCATGGTTGCCGTTACCAAATACGCTTCTGTCGACGCCACCCGCCAGCTAGCACTTTCGGGGCTCAAAGAACTCGGCGAGAGTCGGCCCCAACAGCTGTGGGAAAAAGCAACCGCCCTCTCCGATGAGAACATCCATTGGCATTTAGTGGGCCATCTTCAGAGAAACAAGGTGCCCCGCACGATACCGCTGGTCCATCTGATCCACTCTATCGACAACCTTAAACTCATGGAACAGCTTAGCTACGAGGGAAGCAAACAGAACACCACAGTCGCCGGCCTTCTGGAAGTCAACATTTCTGGCGACAAGGAAAAACATGGCTTTTATCCCAAAGAACTCGCTTCTGCCATCGAGGCAGCCGCGAACTTCTCACATCTTGAAATTCACGGCCTGATGGCCATGGCGCATCGCGAAGGCGGAATCGAAGTAGCGAGAAAAGATTTTGCCGCTGTCCGGGAACTCAGAGACCGGCTAGCCAATAACGCACCTGATGGAGTCTCGCTGAGTGAATTATCGCTCGGCATGAGTGGTGACTTTGAGGAGGCCATTCTTGAAGGAGCAACGATTTTGCGCGTCGGCCGGGCACTGTTTGATGGCGTGGAATACTAAAACCAATACTATCGCAGAGCAATTATCCATCGAAGTTTATTTCAAGAATTTCGAAATTCATCGTTCCCGCCGGGACATCGATCTTCACTTTGTCACCGAGCTTCTTTCCAAGCAAACCTTGCGCTAGCGGACTGGTGACAAGAATGCGGCCCTCATCATAATCTTCCTCGCCAGCACCCACGAGTATAAACGTCTCCTCATCATCAAAGTCAAGATCCTTGACAACGACCCTGGCACTAAAAGCGACTTGGTCTCTGGGGAGGTTGGAGGTATCAATAATATCGGCACGGGACAATTTGTCTTTGAGAAGATTGATTTTAGCCTGCAGCATTCCTTGGCTTTCACGAGCTCCATGATATTCCGCATTCTCACTAAGATCACCTTCAGCCCGGGCCGCGGCAATCCGCTTTTCTATCTTGGGCATTTCCTCGTTTTCAAAACATTCCACTTCTGCACGGATTTTGTTGTAACCGACCTGTGTCATTGGAATACGCTCAGACATCAATCACCTCTCATCTTCCAGCGATACAAAGCAAACCCTATTACCATCCAAGCCCCTGAACCTTGGCTTTGGTCCATTTTCATGGAAACGGTTCGAGCCGTAAAGTAGTGTCGCTGCGGCTTAATTCCAACATGACCCATCTATACTCCACGCTCATTCCCCCCAAAACACTGCGAGCAAAATAAATACCCATGGAGGACGCAAACCAACTTTCCGGGAAATAATACCGTTCTCGGCATGCCCTGCATAGCCAAGCTTCGCGATCGAAGGTCATATTGACAGAGTCGCGCCTGCTGCGAGAGTGGTAGGGGACTGAAGAAGCAAACCCTCGCATGTTCCTTCGCACGATCCCCCATTTTCCCGGACAATAAAAGAGACGATGCGGTCATGAGAAAAAACCCAGTACTCCCGCTGCCGTTTTCCTTTGCCGCGATACTCTCATGCTTCGCTTGTGGCCTCTTGGCTGCAACCATATCCGCAGACGAAACAGACCATCCACATCCCGAAGAATTATCAGGGCGACTTTTGACCGATGGCAAAACCTTTGGCAACAACCCCGCAGTAGCAGCAGACCAACATGGCAACGTCTTTGTGACCTGGATACGTCATCACACCGACCAAGGTGACGAAGTCGTCGTCGCTGAGGAAAACGGCAAAGAGGTTACCGTCCTCACCCCCGAACTTGGCCAATATCTTCGCCCCGTCCTGGCTGCAACC
>JABABY010000036.1:6374-13259 GCA_014237955.1 Planctomycetota bacterium | reverse complement strand
TTTTATGTCAATGCTACCGAACGAATTCGGCAGGTTTTGGACGAGGGTACGTTTGAAGAGGTTTTCAGTGATATGTCAGCGGCAGATCCGCTTCAATTTTCCGACAAGAAGACATATCGCGATCGGCTTGTTGCAGAACAGAAGCGAACGGGCCTTACGGATGCTGCTGTTGTTGGCACTGGAATGATTCGTGCCCGCCGCGTGGCTTTTGGCGTGACCGATTCGGCATTTATTATGGGAAGTATGGGCGGTGTCGTTGGCGAAAAGCTCACAAGATTGATAGAGCACGCTACAGAGCAAGGCCTGCCATTAATTATCGTCAGTGGTAGTGGCGGGGGAGCACGAATGCACGAGGGCATCCTTTCGCTCATGCAAATGGCAAAAGTCTCAGCGGCGCTGGCCCGCTATGATAAAGCAGGCGGGTTGTTCATCTCAGTGCTTACAAACCCGACCATGGGTGGTGTTGCAGCAAGTTTTGCTTCCCTGGGCGATATTATTTTTGCGGAACCAAAAGCGCTCATTGGGTTTGCCGGTCCTCGCACGATTAAGGCCACAATCCACATGGAGTTGCCGGAAGGCTTTCAGACGAGTGAATTTCTTCTTGAACACGGTTACATCGATCGTATCGTGAGACGGGCCGATTTAAAGAGCGAAATTGCCCGCGTTATTGACTATTGTGGAAAATAGTGGCGATGGCCACAGGGGCATATTTCGCAGACAATAGATCCATAAAGATCTTTATTGGCCGATCGCGGGAGCAAAAGATAGTCGGAGCGATTCTATGGAGCTGTGGCGTAATATCAAGTCATGGCTTGGGGGTGATCGCGTTGATATTAATGAGCGTTTTGAACTGCTGCGCGAAGCAGTTCACGGGACGATGTCCCAATTCTATATGGCGCTAGATCGACGATCGGGGCAAACGGTGGGGTTGAAGGTCTTAGATCGCGAAAAAACCGCAAAGTTTGAGCACCGATTTAGAGGTCTTAAGAAACCGAGTGAAGGTGAAATTGCCACCAAACTTTCACACCCGGCAATTGTTGAGACCCATGAATACGGCAAAACGACTACTGACGACGCTTATCTAGTAATGGAGTACCTCACAGGGCAGGGAATGAATACTCTCATTCAGGCTGCTGCGGATTCATTTGCCCAACATCGATGGGAACTCTTGCGCCAAGCTGCCGGCGCCCTTGCTGCGGTCCATGAGGCGGGTTTCATCCACCGCGACATATGCCCACGCAATTTTGTTGTTTCTCCGGACTGTACGACAGTGAAATTAATTGACTTTGGTCTGAGCGTTCCTGACACGCCCGATTTCTGCCATCCTGGAAATCGTACAGGCACCCCGCGCTATATGTCTCCGGAGATTGTCCGCCGCCGCGCAACGGACCGGCGCGTTGACATCTTTTCCTTCGGGGTAACTGCATATGAGATGTTTGCGTATCAAACGCCATGGCCCAGTTCGATTAAAACTGGCAACATAGCACTGGGGCATGATAAGCCACCGGTTCCGTTAATAGAGTGCTGCCCAGGTATTGATCCGAAACTCGCTGAATCGATACATCGATGCATTGAGCCAGTCCCCGATCAGCGACCGAGCGAAGTGGCGGAATTTCTCATGGCCATTGAAGCCTGCGACGAAACGTAAAACAGCGGCCTATTTGCAGAAGAAAGGCCCTGGCAGAAGGATGAGCTTTGTTCTAGAATGACGAGTCTGATATTGCTATTAAAGATAGCCGTTGTGGCCTATGTTCAGATAGCACTTTCGTGACGTTCAGTTTGACGGGATTTCAGCTACGATGACTATCGACAAGAGCTTGAGAGTTCGCCTCGGCCTCGTTCGCAGTCGCAATGTTCTCACCAGGACAGAGCGGATTACAAAACTCAAGGAAACGGATCGGTGGCAAGAGGGCGACTCACCCTTTAATCTGCCTAAAGTTCGGGTTCAGTCCTTAGTTATCAAGAAGAAGAAAAAGAAAGAAGCGCCCACCGCTGAAGAAGGTGAAGAGGCAGCCGTCGCCGAAGAATCCAAGGCATCGTAATGGCGTCGCAGCTACTGTTGTTGTGGTTACGGCTTTTCTAGAGCCATTTCTTTTCAGGGCTCCACAATTCCAGTTTTGGGTTTGCAGTAGGAGAGGGCCAGCAGCGCATAGCCGGTTACCAAGTTGGGATCGGCTTCCATCCAGCGGGAATGGCTGTTGATCCAGGACCCATTTGCCTGCTGTTCGCTGGCGAGTTTTTCCGTTAATTCTCTTCGCCAATCGTGTTTGCTACCGCTTGCGTCTAAGAAGGTATCAACGTTGAGGGCATCCAGGGCTTTGGCAAAAGTATGGTAGTAGTAGTAAAGGCCCTGCTTTCCCAGGCCAGGATTGACGTCAAGCCTGTAGTTTTTACGAATCCATTCCGTTGCTGCTCGGACCCGTGGATCATCCTCAGTCAGGCCGGCATAGATTAGGCTTTTCAAGCCCATGTAGGTCATCGAACCATAACTACGAAGCCCTGAGCTCTCTTCATTCTCGTCGGGGCCCCATTTTGCCTGACTGGAGCCACCGGCAGCCCCGGTGTAGTAGAAACCGCCATCGGGATTTTTCACAGACCACTTGGTGTCATTGTGTTCGGTTTCAAGATTCTGACACCTTGAAACAAAAATCATCGCCTTGCGGATCGCTTCGTCATCGGGACTGGCACCGGCTGCAATAAGTGCATCGATCATAATGCCAGTGTTAGAGAGATCGGGTCTTTTGTGCTTGCCATATCCGGCGCCACCATAAAACTTGCTGGTGCGATCGTGACCTTCGGCGTCGTCATATTGCAGGCCTTTGATAAATTGGTCTGCATTCTTGATGATGGTGTCATAGGTACCTGGATACCGGCGGTTTGCTTCAGCAAAACACATCAGCGCCATACTGGTTTCATAATTTCGGTATTTGCTTTCCTTGGCGTAGATGCCACCATCTTTACGAATGAAAGTTTTAAGATAATCGAGGCTGCGCTGGACCAGTGGTTCCTTTGGATTTACGTTGTTTCGTAACACAGCTGTCGTAACTAAAGCAGTGACTCCCGGCCCAGAACCCGCACTGTAGGCCCCATTGGGAGATTGTCCTTGCGAGCGGAGATAGTCAATGCCTTGCTCTACTATTTTCTGATGTAAACGGCCAATCTGGTTTTCCGCACCGGCCGATTCTGGGAATGCGAGATGCCCGAACGCTGCTACCAATAGTGCCCCCATCGCCAGACGAAGTACCCAGGATGTATGAATACAGCAAGCGGTTGCATGAAAAAAGATGTTCATTGAATGGGCCTCTCTGGAATAGCAATATGTCGACTAGTTGCCCAATTTGTTCGAGGAATAGCAATTATATACAGCGATCTCCGAAAATGCGATTCATGATTCCGCCCTATTTTGCCGGCGGTAGCGGCTCTGTTAGCACCAAATCAAACACATTGTTACCCAGAGCCACATCGTGGTTAGGAAACGATCGCTAAAATGTCATTCTCACTCATGATGAGGAGTGATTCGCCATCCACTTCTACTTCAGTTCCGCAATAGTGTGAGTAGAGTACGCGATCCCCCTCCTTCACCTCATGACTCGCCCGACTGCCATCCTGATTGAGTCTGCCGTCGCCGACTGAGAGAACGCGCCCCTGACGTTGTTTTTCTTGCGCTGCGTCGGGCAAAACAATTCCACCAGCGGTCGTCTCTTCAGCATCCACTGGCCGAACAACGACTTTGTCACCTAAGGGTATCAGCTTCATATCGGGTCAAACTCCTCACGGTCCAATTTCTTCATAGAGAAAGATGGATTATTACGAAAACACTTTTTACGCGATGATGCCAATTGCAATTAAGAACAGTAAGGTGATCCACAAGGCAAGCAACAGTGTTGTAATGATCAAGGATCGCACGGAATATCTTTGTATGGCGGCCCGTGGTGTTGCTAACCCGTCACGAATAAAAAATTGTTTATTCAGGTGGTGTAATCACGAAATCGTTTACCAACTCACGATCAAAGTCAAAGACATTTTCGAAATCCTTGCGACAATCTTGATCGGTTTTACGCATCTGCCCAATCGAGATAAGATTGAAAACAACATTTCCAAAATCACATGTTTTGTAAATTCCCCAACTATTGAATACATGTTTTGCCATGTAGCCGTATTGCTCAAGCGCCAAACTCCGGATTGCAAGACATAATTCCTGTCCGGTGACATGTCGCTCGCCCGCCGCTGCTTCGTCTGCCGGTGCGCCCATTGGTGGCTGGTCGGCGGTCTTTTCAGAACCGACGGGAGTTTGTGTGTCAGCGGCACATTCTTTCATTGGATGCACTGGTGGGTCTGCCCCCATATTCATGGCGGCATGAGCATGGTTCAACGCATCAAAGACGAATGCATACGCATCGACTCGATAGCGCCCGTCTTCACGGGCTAATTTTGCAATTGGATGGTTTGGGTCAAGCATCAGCCACCAGACTCGTTGAATAATGTTCTTAGGACAGCCTTAACACACACCGAATCCCTAAAGCACGCCGTATAACATTGTCCGGAATGTAGCAGGGGTATGCAGAATGGCCGCACAAGGCTGTATTCTCTTATTCCATGCTATCAAATTTAACATACAAGGTCAGTACTTCTGAAAATAAAGTAAGAATGATTGGCAATATTATCGCTAGGAGTTTTATTTTGGCTTAGGGGACGGGGAGGTTACGGATAAAATATCTTCTGCATCGATCAGAATTCGACGCATATCTTCCATTTGTACGAGGACCTGGTCCGCGAGGATTTCATGTCCTAGGACTTTGGCTTGTCCCGAATTTGTAACAACCGATGCTCCGATCGGAGGAAGCGTTTTTTTCAAATCAAGATAGGTTTCGTACTCGTATCTCAAGCAACATTTTAAACGTCCACATCGCCCCGATATTTTGGTGGGATCAAGAGTTGCTTTCTGTAATTTGGCCATCTTCATGGAGACAGGAGGCATTTCCGAGAGATGCGTGTTGCAGCAGACAGCTTTTCCACAGTCGCCATAATCTGCCAGCAGTTTTGCTTCATCACGGACACCAATTTGCCTCATCTCAATGCGTGTTTGAAATTTGGCCGCCAGAATCTTGACCAGTTCGCGAAAATCGATCCGGTTTTCTGAAAGATAATAAATTAAAATTCGTTCGCCACCAAAAACGTGTTCCACATCCACCAGTTGCATTTCTAGCTTGAGTTGTTGAATCGATTCTAAGCAAAAATCCCAGCTAGCCCGCTCCTCTTTGCACAAGCGAGAAAGTTCCTCTCGGTCCTCACTCCTCACCTCCCGCAAAATCTGACCACCTTTGGTGTCGTGCAAATTCTGCACAGCACGCTCAGTGGCTTCGCACAGCACTTCGCCGATCTCAACACCACGATCAGTTCGAGCGAGGACTTGAACATTGCGTACAAAAGTCTCTTCCCGGGCTGTGGAGAAGACACCCAAAAGCCGTAGCGATCCGTAACGCACAATGTACTGGGACATGATTTGAAATCGGCATGTGAGCTGACGGACCGATAGAAGGAATCGACCCAACAGCTATATATCGATGGAATGGGGCCAGCCCTGAATATAAAGCAGGAAACATGAATTGTATCTGAGAAAAATAGAGGCGGAAAGAGACGGCCACAAGATAGTTATACCGGTGTATTTAGAGATCGACAAATAATTGCATTGCCATGTTGTTTGTCACCCCTACAAACTTTTCCTCACTTTCACCATCCGAAAGTGGCGATCCTTGGGGGTCTTTTCAGACATGTCTGTCAAAGGGCGTCAGGATCACCATCTCGACGATGAAGAGACAGTTCAGTAAAATGGACTGAAAGGATCACCCACTTCAGCGAACATAAGATATTTATTAGAGTTTGTTATAATCTTCAAACGTTCTATTTGGAGGATTATTTTAGTAGCTAGGTGAGTCGGTTAAGTAGTCCCTATTTCTGATGCCAGTGCGTAACTAACATCTGTACTAGTGATCGTGGGGCCGGCCTAACCTTTGCGTTTTGGTTATTTATTGGTTGGAGAATTTTATGAATGATGTGATTGAATTTACGGATGACGGATTTGAAGCAGAAGTGGTGGCATCGGATTTGCCCGTACTCGTAGATTTTTGGGCACCCTGGTGCGGCCCATGTCGTATGATTGCACCAATGATTGAGGAATTGGCTGAAGAAAATGTCGGATCCGCCAAAATTGGAAAACTCAACATTGATGACAACCCAAATACCGCACAAACATATAGTGTTAGTAGCATTCCCACCTTAATTGTGTTCAAAGGCGGTGAGATCGTAGGCAGACTCGTTGGTGGACAGCAAAAGCATAAAATTCAGGAACTACTGGATGAGGCAAAAGGATAAGCCTGCGATCATTAATAAACGCGGCGCTTAGCATTGTCATGCATATTGCCATTACCGGATCTACCGGCTTGGTCGGAAAAGCCCTGGCCTCACATCTCTGTGGTCAAGGTGTTCGTATTACCCGTCTGGTAAGGCGACATCCGAAGGCAGGAGAAGTTTTCTGGGATCCTTCGGCCAATAATGTCGATCCAGGCCTACTGTCCGGATGTGATGCGGTAGTCCATTTGGCAGGTGAAAATATTGCCAACGGCCGCTGGAATACAGCTAAGAAGAAACGCATTTGTCAGAGTCGTGTGGAATCTACACGTCGACTTTCCGCCGCTCTGGCGGCAGCTGAGAAGCCTCCCCCGGTCTTGGTCTCGGCTTCTGCCATTGGATATTATGGCGAAACGGGTGATCAGTTGGTCGACGAGCAGAGCCCCTCAGGGGATGATTTTTTGGCAGATGTGTGTCGCCAATGGGAATCTGCGACCGCGCCGGCGAAAGAGGCTCAGATCCGAGTGGCCAATGTTC
>JABABY010000036.1:0-6364 GCA_014237955.1 Planctomycetota bacterium | reverse complement strand
GTTGGGGTTGGCGTAGGGCTTGCCAGGGAAGGTGGCGCACTGAAAAAAATGTTGACACCATTCCGTCTAGGTCTTGGCGGTCGAATAGGCAATGGGAGGCAATTTTGGAGTTGGATTGCAATCGACGACTTGGTCCGCACTCTAGAGCACATCATTCATTCCCCTGAACTATCCGGTCCTGTGAATGCCGTTGCACCACAACCGGTCACCAACGGGCAGTTTACAAAAGAACTGAGCAGGGCACTTCGGCGGCCTGCCCTGTTTCCAATGCCTGCATCGATCGCGCGTCTTATGTTGGGAGAGATGGCAGACGCCCTGCTTTTATCCAGTACTCGTGTCTCGTCGGCACTACTTGAAAAAAGTGGTTTCATTTTTAAGTTTCCCGAACTTCAATCTGCTCTGCGCTATCTTTTAGATGACAAGGCTTTTAGATGACCAGGGTGGTGGCGAAAGAACGGAGCCAGACCTTGGTGGGCTAGACTAGGTCATCCGGCTCAGGACGGTTGGTTATTCCAATGAATAATGAATCAGCAGACACCATAGATGTGGCTCCTTACGATTCACTGTTGGTTGTTTCATTTGGTGGTCCCGAGGGCAGGGCTGATGTACTACCGTTTTTGGAAAATGTTTTGCGCGGGCGCAATGTTCCACGAGAGCGGATGCTGGAGGTTGCAGAGCATTACTACCAATTTAATGGTGTTAGTCCGCTGAATGAACAAAACCGCGTGTTGGTTAAGGCCTTGGAGAGGGAACTCGCAGCACACGGACCCCCATTATCGGTTTATTGGGGGAACCGTAATTGGCATCCCATGCTTCCTGATACGATTGCGCAAATGCAGAATGATGGAATGCGGCGGAGCCTTGCATTTATTACTTCGGCCTATAGCTCATATTCCGGTTGCCGCCAGTACCATGAAAATATTGCCGAAGCTCAAAACGCCGTTGGATGTGGGGCACCAGTCATAGACAAGTTACGGGCGTTTTTTAATCACCCTGATTTCATCCAGGCAATGATCGAACGGGTTCAAACGGCAATCGCAGAGTTGCCCTCTCAAAAACAGTCGGGATTCAAAGTGCTTTTCACGGCGCATAGTCTACCCACTGTCATGGCTACGGGCTGTGATTATGTCCAGCAGCTTACCGAAGCATGTCGGTTAGTAAGTGAAGCATTCCAACTTCCAGACTACCGGCTCGTTTATCAGAGTCGCAGCGGTCCGCCACATCAACCATGGCTTGGCCCGGATATTTGTGACGCCATCCGACAGGTTCATGCCGAGGAGAATATCCGGAATGTGGTGATCGTCCCGATCGGCTTTCTTTCAGATCACATGGAGGTGTTGTACGATCTGGATTTTGAAGCTAGGCAGTTATGTCGTGAACTCGATATTCATATGATCCGTGCGGGAACTGTCGGGACACATCCCGCCTTCGTCGAAATGATTCGTAAGCTAATTTTAGAGCGGACTGCCGGAACAGCCCGAGAGGCATTGGGGATTTTGGGCCCTCGCTCTGACGAGTGTTCATCGGATTGCTGCCCAGTCCCGACAAGAGCGCGATCAAAAAAGGGTTAGTCTCCAATCGCCTTAGAGAGTCGCTTTAACCACTTTTACGGATATCGTGGATCGCGTTCTGTTCAAATTGGACTGGTTTCCTTAAGACCAAGCCACCTACAATATGGAAAATGCTAAAGGAACATTGATGCCCCAACGGGATAGCAGTCATGCAGGAAGCAATCTGGGATCGCTCGGCAGAGCATTATGATGAAGAAATCTTTGATACCTTTGCGAACGATCGGCATTCGGTCGTTCGCAGCACCCTTGAGAGACTCATACAATCCAATCACACCGTTTGCGATTTCGGTTGTGGGGTGGGGCGGACGGTTGAATTTCTTGCACAGCGGGCAAAACAAGTGTATGCAGTAGATTTCTCCGCGACTTCCCTTGAGGTTGCCGCTAGGAATGTACCCCAAAAAGAGAACATCCATTTTCTCAAACGGGATTTGGCAGTCCCAGGGCGTCGTTTCTGCCAGGCGGATATCGGCCTGTTGATGCAGGTATTGATCATGCCAGCCTATGATAGCCGCCGGGAAATTTTGGAAACGGTCTCGCGCAACCTCCGTCCGGGCGCACGCCTCGTGGCCGTCGTGCCGGCTTTGGAGGTAGCAATTTTAACCTACCTGCGAATCGGTGAGTGGCGACAACGCGAAGGCGCATCGCGAAAAGAGGTGGTTGCAGAAATGGCCGCAGGCCAAAAGGAAGAGGTAGTATCACTCGTAGAGGGAATCGTAAAAATATCCGATACCCCGACCAAGCATTATCTCAAAGAAGAGATTGTGCTGTTTTTTCGTGATGCTGGCTTTACCGTGCTTGAAGTCGAAAAAGTTGAATATTCGTGGGCAGCAGACTTTGAGGAAGCCCCGGACTGGATGCAGGATCCCCATCCCTGGGACTGGGTGGTAGTGGCTCGCAAAAACGAGTAGATCGGTCTGGTATCTGAGAGTGCATTTAAACGCGACCACTCAAAAAATATCTTGCTCCGATTGTTGTAGCCGCCACTCTTTGGTAACGACTTTTTCAGGATGAGAGCGCAGATGGATTTAGTGTCAGTGAACGTAGGATTGCCAAAGTATGTGCAATTCAAATCAGAGAGCGTCCGCACCGGAATTTTTAAGCAACCGGTGTCGGGCCCAGTTTCTCTGATGCAGATGCATTTAGAAGGCGATGGCCAAGCTGACCTGTCAGCACATGGCGGTCTTGATAAGGCAGTCTATGCTTATCCCCTCGAACACTACGATTATTGGAGGGATGTACTACAGAGCGAGATTGCGGAGATGGGAAGTTTTGGGGAAAATTTTACTGTGCGGGGCATGCTGGAGACAGATATCAGTATTGGCGATGTTTTTCGTGTGGGCTCGGCAATGGTTCAGGTCAGCCAGCCGCGTACGCCCTGTTTTAAATTGGCCATTCGTCTCGGGCGCGCAGATGTTCCTCGCCAGTTTTTGCAGAGCATGCGTAGTGGTTTTTACTTGCGCGTTTTGTGTGAAGGCCAGATTGCTGCTGGTGATGTCTTTACGCAATGTGACCAGGATCCGGTACCCATCAAGGTTCACGACATGATGAACTTATATCATTTTGACGCCGAAAATATTACAGCCACGCGTCATGCGATTCAAAATAAAGCGCTTGCAGATGAATGGCGCAGTGTACTGCAGGCACGGATTCCTGAATCATCACGCAGCGAGGACTAAAAAGAGGTGGCCTGCGTGAAGGGGTATGTTGTAGCCGTATCAAGCGCCGGCTATCGATGTTGACTCCAGCGCGCACCAGCGAGTTTACAGGTCGAAATCGTTGTAGGAATCTTTTTGTTGCTTCTTTCCTTTTTTCGACTTGTGCCGGCTCTTTTTCGAACTTTGATGTTCGGGGGTATTCTCGGAGGGCTGGTGTTTGTCTTTATTATACCATTGCCAGCCTGATTTCTGCTTGTCGCGCCAATGTTTCTTCTGGTTCTGAAGGACTTTGTAGAAGGTATCACTGGGAGCTTGCCAATTCACCAGAAGTCTCTTCCCTTCTGTCTCGATCTCAATCGCATCGACCAATGTTTCGGCTTCGTCATCGTCGCCAAGCTGTAGATTCATGATGGCGATACATCCTGTTACCGCCCCTTTCATTCTCGAGGCCACCTCTGCGCTCTCGGCAAGTAGATTATATTGCAGTTGCATAACATCATCCTTGACGACAAACGACATCGTTGCTGCATGACATCGCTGCAAAACCGGACAGCGTGTCGTTTTCTGATATTGTTCATCGACATCGACCGCGCGGCAGGCGAGCATCGCTTCGGTGTCGAATCCCTGGAGTACTTTTCGGCCTTCTCCTAAAGATTCGCGATGGCCGTCAATAACATCTAGAGCCTCTCGTACTCGTTGCGGATCGTTGCCCATTATAATTAAGCCATCATTGACAAGGCATCCAGTGACCTCATGGCTGCCGTAGGGCCCACGTTGTTCCTCCCAGGTACTTAGTTGCCATTGTCGATAGGTTGTGGATGTCGCATCCGGATGATTTTGTTTGAACTGGGTCGCGAGGACTTCACGATCCACATTTTGAATCGCTAAGAGCACGATCCCGTTGTGGCGCGCATATGTGTTGTCATAGAGAGTCACTCCGAGTAGGTGTTTTGTGGGATCCATGCCCAACTTTGCCACCCATTTATTCCAATGCTGCTTGTACTTGTCTTTTTGTTCCATTTCAGCGCGCCATTTTTCTACTAAGCCCCATTGTTGAGCCTGCTCAATATTTAAATGAAAGATCCATTTGGCATCTGCAGAAATATACGAGGGGTTGATTGGACCTGCATCGGCAATTGAGGCCATGCTAAGTAGTAGCGCGATGAGAGGAATAAAAAATTTCATGATGGTGCCTCTTGGTAAAATTTGCATTGTCGTGGATGCCGACGAAAAATCTGCCACGATCTCTGTTCGGGGGAGACTCGTACCTGCGACGGCGTAGGAGCGGCAGAAACCACAATATACCAAATAGATAAAAATAATGCCGGTTTTCGTCGGTAATGCTCCGATGAACTCATTGCCGGCTTGAGGCGGTTGCCGATTTTCGGCAACTCTTTCCACCTATTTGCGGCATTTCAGTCGCTTGGCAGGGAGGATATCCTGATAACGGGGATCATGAAAAAAAGTACACAGGAGTCTGAAATGCGTTACATCATGCTTTCGAGCGGATTGCTTTACTGGAGCTTGATTGTATGGTCTGCGGCGCTTTCGGCCGATGAGAGCTCCCAGCATGGCCGGCCGCCAAATATTGTATTGATTATGTCGGACGACATGGGCTATTCCGACATTGGTTGTTACGGGGGCGAAATTGAGACCCCGAATCTCGACCGCCTGGCCGCGAATGGTTTGCGATTCACGCAATTTTATAACACTGCTCGCTGCTGTCCCACTCGGGCTTGCTTGCTTACAGGTCTCTACCCGCATCAAACGGGTGTCGGCTATATGATGCGTGACCGGGGTGTGGACGGATATCGGGGCGATTTGAATCGCAACTGCATGACCATTGCGGAAGTTCTAAAATCGGCGGGATATTCTACCTACATGACCGGGAAGTGGCATGTTACAAAAGAAACAGAGCCGAAGAGCGAAGCAGACAAACACAACTGGCCGCGACAGCGGGGATTTGACCGTTTTTACGGAACGATTCACGGGGCATGTTCTTTTTGGGATCCATCCACCCTTTGTCGTGGAAACGAGATGGTTTCCCCTTTTGCAGATAAAGAATACCAACCTTCCGAACCCTATTACTACACGGACGCCATTTCGAATCAGGCTGCCCGCTTTATCCGGGAAAATCCATCGGAAGAACCCTTCTTTCTTTATGTGGCCTATACCGCAGCACATTGGCCGCTGCACGCCCGCGAACGCGATATTGCCCACTACAAAGGGAAGTATGACGCGGGATATGACCCGATCCGTAAAGCAAGACTTGCGAAAATGAAGGCATTGGGAGTTATTTCAAACGATGCAGAACTCTCGGCTGCAGCTGGGGATTGGGACTCAATGGAACATAAAGACTGGGAAGCGGCCAATATGGAGGTGTATGCGGCGATGGTCGACGCGATGGACCAGGGTATTGGCAAGATCATCGCCGCGCTCAAAGAGACAGGACAATTCGAAAATACACTGCTCTGCTACTTTCAAGATAATGGTGGCTGCGCCGAGGGTGCGGGCCGCAGTCTCAAACCAAACCCTCGCAGCAAGAAGCCGACTCTCGAACCACTTGCAGCAGAAGCACTCCACTACTTTGGCTCTGTACCGCAGCAGACGCGGGAGGGATGGCCTGTCCGTGACGGCCGTGTGATGCCAGGACCTGCAGATACCTACATCGGGTATGGCCAAAATTGGGCCAACGTTTCCAACACGCCGTTCCGCGAATACAAACACTGGACCCATGAAGGAGGTATTTCCACGCCCCTGATTGTGCATTGGCCAGCAGGAATTTCAGAGAAGAATGGATTTCGTCATCAGCCGAGCCACCTGATTGATCTGATGCCGACCTGTGTTGAACTGGCGGGTGCCACGTACCCGGAGGAATTTGTGGGAAAAGCGATTCACCCCAAAGAGGGCGTGAGCCTCGTGCCGGTATTTGCCAATCATCCACTCAGCCCGAGGTCCATCTATTGGGAACACGAGGGCAACCGAGCGGTGCGAGAAGGGAAATGGAAGCTGGTTGCCAAACGACCACCCGGTGGCAAGCCTGCCAACTGGGAGTTGTATGATATCGAAGCGGACCGTAGCGAACTAAAAAACTTGGCGGACAAGCACCCTGAGCGGGTGGAGCGGATGGCCGCCATG
>JABABY010000035.1 GCA_014237955.1 Planctomycetota bacterium | reverse complement strand
TCCGACTGCGATTTTGCCTCTTCTGCCTATCTTTTCTAAGGTTGGCGACTTGCTCTTGTTGGTTTTCTCCGGCATTGCTACGATCCGGCCGAATTTCTAACTGATCTTGTTGGTTCAGGGGAAGAATGTGGTGAATGTGCCGAAGTCCCACGTAGCCGATCCACCGTTGTGTAGGCGGATGTTTGCCTACCAAAAAAGTGGAATATTGCTGATCCTTTTCGGTATTCTCATCGGCTGCTCACAAAATTCCAAATTTGCCAATCCTTTTTCCATGTCTGCCCGGAACACCGCGGCAAGAATTCCATCGGGATCGCCTGCCCAGCAAGTTGCACAATTGGAGCAGTGGCGCCGTGATTCGGAGAATGAAGCAAATCAGATGCGGACTAAGGTTTCAGAATTAACAGATACCAACCGTGCACTACAGACACAGATTGCCAATATTAAACGACATACTCAATTACAGGACCAGCACCTCAAAAGTGTTTCCGATCGTCTCAAAGCAACCACTGCAGAGTTGTCCCAGACGCAGGCTGTCAAAAAAGACACCTCCGCAAATGCTGTTTCATTGAATCGGTTGAACCAGGAAAAAGAGAAGCAATTAGCCGCTGCACGGCAGAGTGTGCAGAGATTGCAAGTGGAGCTAAAACAGTCCAGTGAACAGTTGCAAGCCGTTCAGGGACAGCTGGCACATAGCCAATCGAAAAAGGTAGCTGCCGAACAAACGGTAAAAAATCTCTCGTCGGCTAGCCGTCAGCGTGGTGGGGCCACAATCAGTGCAAATCGAAATTTACCCTTGGCGAATATTCAAGCCGATGGTGTGACACTTGAGCGCGACGGCGAGGTGATTCGTGTTCGTTTTGCTTCTGGACGGCTGTTCGAACAGAATGCTGCTCAACTCCGGCCGGACGCACGCGCGATGTTAGATCAAGTCGGTGCTGCGTTGGCAAAAACCTACCCCACACAGCGGATTGGCGTGGAAGGTCATGCCAATATAGAGAAACAGTCTGGAACCCCTTGGCGGAATGGGCACCATCTTTCCTCGGCGCGGGCAATGGCTCTCTATGAATTCCTGCAGTCAAAATCTTTTTTTAATGCAAATCAAATGTTTATTGTGGGGCATGGTTCCAATCACCCAGTCTATTCGACAGCCACTGATTCAGGTCGGCGAGCAAATAATCGAATCGAACTGGTCATTTATCCGGAAACGGCCAAATAAGAGTCTCGTGGCGCCCCGGTTCCTGTCAAAGCGGGTAAGCGACCTGCTCTTTCTCTCGTCCTGACGAATGCCGCTTCATGGCATAGAATGACCGCTTCTCATTTCAGCCTATGAATATGTTCCAACAATCATTTTAGGCTGATGTTTGGAACATTCAATTAGCAGAGTTCTAGAAATGATTGCTATCGTCGATTACCAGATGGGGAATCTTCGTAGCGTCCAAAAAGGAATTGAGCGCGTTGGATACTCCGCGACCATTACGGATGATCCTGCAATGCTCTCCGATGCCGAAAAGATTATCTTGCCGGGTGTGGGCGCATTTGAAGATGCGATGGCCGAACTTGATCGTCGGCGACTTGTAGCACCGATCTTAGCGGCGGTCCAAAGTGGGCGACCTTTGCTGGGTATCTGTCTTGGTTTGCAGTTGCTGTTTGATGTGAGTTATGAGAATGGTCAGCATGCGGGTTTGGGAGTGATCCCAGGAGAGGTGGTTGCTTTCGAAGGCTTGCCTCCGCAATGTAAAATTCCTCACATGGGATGGAATCAGTTGAGATTGCGAAAACCGGCACCCCTACTTGCTGACATTACAGACGACGCATATTGCTACTTCGTGCATTCGTATTATGCGATTCCAAAGGACGAAAGCGTGGTTGCAAGTCACACAGACTACCACGGTTGTTTCCCCTCGGTGGTTTGGAGCGGCAACGTTTATGCCACGCAGTTTCATCCTGAAAAAAGTCAACAAGTTGGACTGCAGATGCTACGCAACTTTGCGGAAATAGGGTCCTAGCACATCTGCTAGGGCGGCTTGAAATCCCTCAATTTCTATGAGATATTCCGTCATTCGAGTCCATCTCGATCGGCCCGTAGTTGCCCATTTTCTTTCTGCCGGGGCGGTGGCATGGATTGGCAATCGGAGTAGTACGGCGTATGCAAATCTGGCCCGCTATCGATCTTCGTGGTGGACGTTGTGTCCGGTTGGTTCAGGGTGACTACAACCGTGAAACGGTGTATGGCGAGGATCCGGTGCGCATAGCTGCACAATGGGCCGCCGAGGGCGCCGAGTTTCTGCATATTGTTGACCTCGATGGTGCCCGGAAGGGTTATCCGGTCAATTGCGAAGCCATCAATGCCATTGTTCGAAATACCAACCTAGTCTGTGAGGTTGGGGGTGGTGTGCGTGATGAGGCCACCATCGAGCAGTTGTTAGAGATCGGGGTGTCGCGAGTGATCGTTGGAACAGAAGCATTAAAAAATCCCGATTGGTTTGGCGCGATGTCTGGCAAATACCCTGATACGCTTGTGCTTGGTATCGATGCCAAAGAGGGATTGGTGGCTACCGATGGCTGGCTGGAAGTGAGTGATTGCTCGGCAACTGCGCTGGCTAGCCAGTTTCAGGACATGCCGTTGGCTGCTGTGATCTACACCGATATCGGGACAGACGGAATGTTGGCTGGACCTAATTTTGCGGCGATCGGTCAAATGCAGGAGGTGTTCAAGGGACCGGTGATTGCATCCGGTGGTATTTGCAGTGAGGGGGATATTCGGCAACTAGCAGAAATCCCTGTTGCAGGTTGTATCGTGGGAAAGGCACTGTATGAGGAACGTTTGTCGATGGCTGAGGCATTGGCTGCGGCAAACAAAAGTGACTACATCAAAGAAAAGAATTAAAGCAGCATTGTAATTTGAGGAATTCAAATATGGCCAAACATACTATTGAAGACATTCGCAACATTGCCCTGGTGGGACACGGATCTTCTGGGAAGACAACTTTGGCCGATAAATGTCTTACGATGACCGGAGCTGTAAATGCGAATCCGAGTGTAGATGATGGCACCAGTATTTGCGATTTTGATGAGGAAGAAAAACACCATCACCATACTATTGAAGCTGCGCTCATCCATTTTGGGCACGCAGGCAAGCACTTCAACGTGTTGGATACACCAGGTTATCCGGACTTGATTGGTCAGGTTATTGGTGCTCTGCGTGGCGTTGATACTGCCTGCATCGTGATCGATGCTCCTTCTGGGATCAAAGTTAATACACGACGGGTTTTCCACGAGGCTGGTACAGCGAATGTGGGCCGGATGATTGTCATCAATAAGATGGACGCAGAAAATATTGACTTTCCCGCACTCCTGTCCAGCATTAAAGAGCTTTTTGGTACTCATTGTGTGCCCTTGAATGTGCCGATTGGCTCTGGCGCCGATTTCAAAGCCGTGGCCAGTACCCTGAATGTTCCGGATGAAACGACGGGAGCTCTCATCGACCCCGGTGAAATTCACGAGCCATTGATTGAATCTATTATCGAGGTCGATGAGGCGGTGATGGAGCGATATTTTGAGGGAGATGAGCCTTCGGAGGCAGAACTGTGTGAGCTACTTGCCCAATCTGTTGCCGCCGGATCGCTGATCCCCATCTTGTGCGTCTCGGGGAAAACGGAAACAGGGGTTACCGAATTGTTGGATGCGCTTGCAATGTGTGCCCTCTCGCCGAAAGCGAATGAGAAAAAAGCAAAAAATGGAGACGAGGAAATTACTCTATCTGCAGATGAAGCTGGACCTCTGGTGGCTCAGGTCTTTCGCACACGAATTGATCCCTTTGTGCAAAAATTGAGTTTTGTCCGTGTCTTCTCTGGTGTTCTCAATAAAGACTCCGTAGTGAAAAGTCCGGAAAGCCGCAAAGGAATTAAAATTGGCCCATTGCTGGAGGTTCAGGCTAGCGAGACATCTCCAGTCGATACAGCCGGACCGGGCGATATTGTTGCGATTGCAAAAATAGAAGAGTTGCATACCGAAACTACATTGGGTGAAGCTCAAATGCCGGCTATTTGTTTCCCCACACCGATGGTTGGACTTGCAGTGGTGCCAAAAAGCCGTGGTGATGAAACGAAACTTTCCGTAGCACTGCAGAAAATTACTGAAGAAGATTCGACGATTCGTTTAGATCACGATGTGGAGACAAAGGAACTCGTGCTCAACGGAATGAGTGAATTGCACTTAACGTTAGTGCGCGAACGTCTGAAGCGACGTGACAAGGTGGAGGTCGATTCGAAGGAGCCAAAAATTCCCTATCGGGAAACAATTCAAACAAATGCTGAGGGGAGTTACAGACACAAAAAACAGTCCGGCGGTGCGGGTCAGTTTGGTGAAGTGCATATCCGTATGTTTCCTTTTCCTGACGGAATGGATCCGGAAGAGTTTGCCACTAAGGATCGTTTTCCCTCGATGAAGACCCCACACTACCACGCCAATAGCCACTTTCTTTGGATCGATTCGATCGTGGGTGGCTCCATACCGGGGAATTTTATGCCAGCGGTAGAAAAGGGATTTTTGGAGCGAGTTTCACGCGGGGTGATTGCTGGTTACAAGGTACAGAACGTCTGTGTGGAGGTTCACTTCGGCAAAGACCATCCGGTTGATAGTTCCGAGCAGGCATTCAAGACAGCATCATCGATGACCTTTCGTGAGGTTTTTGAAAAGGCGCGGCCCACATTGTTGGAGCCGATTGTGACCATTCATGTGACGATACCGGGTGACAAGTTGGGTGATATCAACAGCGATCTCTCAGGACGACGTGGTCGGGTCCATGGCATGGAATCGGCGGGTGGAGACTTACAAACGGTGACTGCTGAAGTGCCACTGGCTGAGGTCTCAACGTATGCCCGTGCTCTCTCGAGCATGACGGGCGGGCAGGGGAGTTATACGTTGGAGTTTTCACACTATGAAGTTGTGCCTGGCAATGTACAACAGGACATTGTCGCTCAGACAAAAGTAAAAGCTGACGATAGTTGACCCGATCGCCTGGATGCTCAGATTGTCCCGGAATTCTCCCAAAATTGGCAAAAACGTCAGCTAGCATGCTTGCGGATCGGAAGCCTCTGCGTAAACAGAGCAAATCCCTCTAAACTCCTCGACTCCGGCTCGCCGAAGAAAAAACCAGATTCCTTGATTTTGCGTATATTCGGCAATAGGATAGGTTCGAGTGGCCTGAGTTTGTGTTGGCCACAAATCCTTTGGGGATTGAAATCATGCAGCGCTTGAGTAATTCGTTGACTCTCTTCTCCCATTGTCGCTGTACGTGTCCGGTCTAGCACCGGACAGTTGCTATTCGTTTTTCTCCCCGCTACTGGTGTTGTAGCTACATCATAGCGATCGGCTAAGATTTTTCTCGCGAGGCATCATGCCATGGCTTCTGATTTTAGACGTAAAGAACAATTACCTGATTTAACCCATCAGATCGTTCAAACATATTCGGATGTAGGCACAATCAATCATCTCGGGCATAGCCCATTGCCGAGTTATGATGTGATCATTGAGGCGGCTGAGGCAATCAAGGAAATCATTTACCCTGGCTACCGCCGTCGCGAGGGGCTGCACCTTGGAAATATTACCTATCATGTCGGAGATTTAATTGACGGTTTGCATGATAAGCTAACGCAGCAGATTGCCAGAGCTCTTCGACACGATGCGGGAGCAAGTCACGACATTGAGCATGAGACTGATTTTGAAGCACTAGCTCAGACCATGGCCATTGCATTTTTGGAGAAGATTCCATCTTTGCGAATGATCCTTGCAACAGATGTTCAGGCAGCACTTGATGGAGATCCATCGGTAAAGAGTGTTGATGAGATAATCTTTTGTTACCCAGGTCTTGAGGCAATTACAATCTATCGTGTGGCTCACGAATTGTATCATCTGAAAATTCCTTTCATCCCGCGCATGTTGACCGAGTGGGCCCATCGTGAGACGGGGATCGATATTCACCCTGGTGCCAAAATTGCCGACCACTTTTTCATAGATCATGGTACTGGTGTCGTGATAGGCCAAACCTGTGAAATCGGTAGGCATGTAAAAATCTACCAGGGTGTCACGCTCGGCGCATTGAGTTTTCAGACAGATGATCAGGGGAGTCTCTTGCGAGGAGATGGTGTCAAACGCCATCCAACGATTGAAGATCGAGTGGTTATCTACGCGAATGCTACGGTACTCGGTGGTAAAACCGTCATCGGAAGCGATTCGGTGGTGGGTTCCAGTGTCTGGCTGACCCGTTCGGTGGAGCCACAGACAACAGTGGTTCTAGAAAAACCCAAATTGCGTATGCGGAGTGAACAAGAGACCGATCTGATCGCCGAAGCCAATTACCATATCTAGGGTAAACTCTTTTCAAAGACTCGCTTGTGTTCGGGAAAGAATTCCTCGGAAGATCGTCAGTTCCTGCTCCAACTGACGGAACAACTGGCTCAAATTGGCGTCGAAGCGGATAGTTGGTGGTTCGAAGTTACATCGAGACGGCCCGATTTTCTGCAATCTGCCTGCGAGGGGTTTTGCAGTAAGAGAAGTGAATTGGTCTTGTGTACTATCTGCTGGGCGATCCATTTCTATGAGCCCTACGACCAATGAGATTCCTGTTGGCATGCTCGGTTAAATTCCCTTCTAGGAAAAGGTTGGTGGAGTGCTGTGTTTACTGAGGGCTAAAGACAAAGGTGATTCCAATGGGGGGCCGCACTGCCCGTTGGAGGCAGGCCAAGTGAAAGATTGAGCGAAACTGGCAAAACGTCAAGGAGGCCTGAGGTGGGTCTGTTCTCTGGGAATTTTGCGGAGCCGTGTGAGAGTCCATTATTGTGGCCAGCCTTTTCTTGAATTTGTAACAGAAGTCGGCTGGCCTGCTCAATTAATTTGACCGACCCATCCTCTGAAAACGCTTTGTCAACCTCATGCACAGTTGGGGCCTTAGCGGGCCGGGTGGCATTGGGAGAAACTTGCAATAGAAACGAGAATGGTCCAGCGACAATATGGGCCTGGCTGGTAATTAGCTGCCGCCGAGTCGATTGTCCATCGACCAAAATTTCTGGTCCACGGCCAAGATGTCGCAGTACCACGCCCTTTGGGTGGATTAGTAGAAACGCATAGATCGGAGGGAAACAATCGTTATCGAGTAGTATGTCGCACTCCTGATTGTTTCCAATAAAGGAAGCGGTATTCCGCAGTTCGTAGTATCGCGTCCCCATATCGCCCGACGTGATTTCAACCTTTACGTTTGGGAGCGAGCCTTTCGCTATCGATGCTGCGTTGTCGTGGCAGGTTGGAATGGATTGCATGTGGCACACTTGGATGCCCCGGCGGGCGGAGAGGCAATCTGCTGGTATGTGGTATGAGATCGTCAAATTTCCGAGACCTTAGCTAACATTAATCGTATCAAAGAGAAGAAAATCTAGTTTTCGGGTATGGTCAAACGATCTGGCATAGATACACCGGTAGGGAGGATCGCCCAACAAACGGAAACACCAGTGGTTCACAAGAGACTTTCTTGGAAGTCTACAGGCAATGCGACTTTTCCGGTTTTGCCTGTTGTGCTCACAATCGGTCGCAGCAGATAGTGGATGTTCCCGGCCAAAAATGAGAGACTTTGCACTGCAGTCGCTCGATGTAGGTTCTGGCCCACCAGCACCTCAGAAAAATCGGCCCGGGTTTAACGGTTGCGACGGGCCACCCATAGCTGTCCGCGGCTTTGGGCGACGGCACGGTCACGAATCTCCATTAGTTCCTCGGTATTGGCAGGTTTTGCCCGTGCGGCCTCCAGGCCGGTCTCCAACGCTTCGAGGTCCAAGTCTTCGGCTTTGATCGCATGATTGGTCAGAACCGTTACAAGATCGTCACTGACCTCGACAAAACCTCCGTCGACATAGTAGCGGAGGGTCTTTTTACCTTCAACAATCCGCATTTCCCCATGGCCGAGCCGACCGATCAGGGGTGCCCGCCCTGGCGCAATGCCAATTTCGCCGTCGAACAGAGGTAGGGCGATAAATTGTGCCGGTGTCTTCAGTGCCGTCTCTTCCGGGGTCACGACGATACATTCGACCAACCGGCTGCCACTGGTGACATCGAGTCCTTCTTCCATGTGATTTGCAGCCATCGTGTCTACCTAGCTTGCGGCTTCCATTTTTTTTGCCTGTTCTTCGGCCTGTTCCACAGGGCCCACATACATAAACGCCTGTTCGGGAAGGTGATCCCATTTGCCATTACAGATCTGCTCAAAACTGCTGATCGTATCTTCTAGCGTGGTAATCTCGCCTGGTTTTCCAGTAAAGACTTCAGCTACCAAGAACGGTTGCGAGAGGAATCGCTCGATGCGACGTGCACGGTGAACCACAAGGCGATCTTCCTCGCTCAATTCATCGACCCCCAGGATTGCAATAATATCCTGCAGTTCGCGATAACGCTGCAGAATGGTCTGCACGCGGCGGGCGATGGTGTAATGACGATCACCAACATATTGTGGGTCGAGAATACGACTGGAGGACGCCAATGGATCGACTGCCGGATAAATTCCCTTTTCAGAAATAGAACGTTCCAGATAGAGGAAAGCATCAAGTTGTCCAAATGCCGTTGCCGGGGCCGGATCTGTAGGATCATCGGCAGGTACATAGACGGCCTGAACGGAGGTGATGGCACCCTTATCAGTCGATGCAATTCTCTCTTGCAGAGCCCCCATTTCGGTGGCCAGAGTTGGCTGGTAACCAACCGCGGAGGGCATGCGTCCGAGCAATGCGGAGACTTCGCTACCCGCTTGCGAAAACCGGAAAATATTATCGACAAACAGTAGCGTATCTTTTCCCGTAGTATCCCGGAAATATTCTGCCATTGTCAGCGCACTGAGTGCAACGCGGAGTCTGGATCCGGGGGGTTCGTTCATCTGTCCGAAAACCATACATGTCTGTTCGATGACCTTGCGTCCCGTCTGGCCAATTTCGGTTTCCTGCATTTCCAACCAAAGGTCGGTTCCTTCACGAGTCCGTTCCCCAACCCCGGCAAAGACCGAATAACCACCATGAGAACTGGCAATACGGGCAATCAATTCCGTCAGAATTACGGTCTTACCAAGACCGGCTCCCCCAAAGAGGCCCGCCTTGCCACCGCGGACAAAAGGGGTGAGCAGATCAATAACCTTAATACCGGTTTCAAACAGTTCCGTACTGGTCGATAATTCACTGACTGCAGGGGAGGGGCGATGGATTGGCCAATGCTCCTTTGCCTCGATCGGTCCGCGCCCATCGACCGGCTCGCCGAGTAAGTTGAAAACACGACCGAGTGTGGCTTCGCCCACCGGCACACAGACAGGAGCTCCGGTATCGATGCATTCCTGTCCCCGCATCATCCCATCGGTGCTGCCCAGGGCTACACAGCGAACCCGACCGCCACCGAGGTGCTGCTGGATTTCACCACGGAGATTGACATCAATCCCTTTATGCGAGGATTTGACCATTACGGCATTATAAATGTTGGGAAGCTGGTCTTCTGGAAATTCAGCATCAAACGTGGAGCCGATCACTTGGGTGATCCGCCCGGTCTTCTGCCCGCTCTCTTGAATTGCGTTTGCCATTTCGTTTTCTTATCCCTCCAAAATATCTTTCGATACGATTGATTTCAATGTTAGGTTTTTAATGCCTCGACGCCACCCATGACCTCAAGAAGCTCTCCAGTAATTTGTCCCTGACGAGCACGGTTGTAGGTCATTGAAAGCTCGCGAATGAGCTCATCGGCATTTTCGGTTGCCGATTTCATTGCCACCATGCGTGCCACTTGTTCGCTGACCGCCGCATCAAGAAAACATTTAAACAGTTTTACCTTAAAACTGGTCGGGACCACTTCCTCTAGAATGCTTTCGGCAGAGGGCAAAAATTCGATGATCGACTCACCTTCCGCAACCGAGTCGCTATCGACAACTTTGGGGGCCTCCTCGTGGGCTAATTCACCAAGGGGCAGCAGGGTTTCTACGGTAGCGTTTTGGCGGGCAATACTACGAAATTTTGTATAACAGACTTCGAGTCGGTCGATCGTTCCCGTTGCGTATGCTTCGAGATAGCGATTCGCGAGGACTTCCACATCTTCGAAAGATGGTTTGTCTTCAAAATGTAAAAAACGCTCATCAACATGGATGTCCCGGTGTTCAAAAAAACTGATACCACGCTTGCCGGACACCTCGAGTCGTAAATGGGCAAAAGATTCTTTAAGGTTTTGGTTGTTTTCGAGTCCCTTTCGCAGCACGTTGCCGTTGTAGCCCCCACAAAGACCACGATTTGATGTCAGCACCAACTGCAGGACATTTTCGTTGGTCTCATGAGACTCGAGTAGTGGATGGCTTAACTCCAGACCCGTGTTGGCTAGTTTGGCAACCAATCGCGTGATTCGGTCGGTGTAGGCACTCGCTGCACTTGCCCGATCCATGGCTTGCTTGAATCGCGCGGTGGCGATGAGCTCCATTGTCCGCGTAATCTTGCGGATATTCCGGATCGATTTGCGACGTTTGTCGAGTGCCCGAGCATTCGCCATTTTATGATTCGCTTACTTGGTTATAAATAATCGTGTTGGAAGTTGGGTGGGACAATGGAGGTTTGAAAAGACCAATACGCCCCAATAATTTTGGGGTCATGAAGCGCTGGCTGTTTCTCGCTCCTCTTTCCGCCGACCTTGATACTGACGATTGAATTCAACGACTGCAGCCTCGATCATCGCAGTCGTTTCATCGTCGAGGCTTTGGGTCTCTTCTATTTTGTTATAGATCTCAACTTTTTGTTCGTGAATGAACTGCAAGAACTCTTGTTCCCAAACGGGTACCTGTTCCACCGGGACATCATCCAAGTGGCCCTGGGTTCCGGCATAAATACTCAACACCTGATCGGTGACAGGCATCGGATTGTATTGGCCCTGCTTGAGAAGTTCTACCATGCGATAGCCACGGTCGAGCTGTGACTGCGTCGCGGCGTCGAGGTCGGTTCCCAGTTGGGCAAAGGCCTCGAGTTCCCGGAAGGCTGCTAGGTCCAATCGCAGTCCACCGGCTACTTTCTTCATTGCCTTGATTTGTGCCGCACCACCAACACGAGATACCGAGATTCCCGCGTTCATGGCAGGCCGTTGGCCGGAAAAAAAGAGGTCCGGTTGCAGATAAATTTGTCCATCGGTGATGGAAATAACATTGGTCGGAATGTACGCGGAAACTTCTCCTTCGAGGGTCTCGATAATCGGAAGCGAGGTCAGAGAACCACTTCCCATATCGTCGGATAATTTCGCGGAACGTTCGAGTAAGCGACTGTGGCAATAGAAAACATCGCCCGGGTAGGCTTCCCGGCCCGGGGGGCGTCGCATCAACAGTGAGAGTTCGCGGTACGCCTGGGCTTGTTTGGAAAGATCGTCATAAACCACCAAGGCATGGCCACCGCCAAACATGTAGTGTTCGGCCATCGCGGTTCCGGAATAGGGAGCCAAATACTGTAAGGAAGCCGGTGAGCTTGCACCGGAAACGATAACCGTGGTGTAGTCCATGGCATCATTTTCGCGAAGCACCTCAATGACCTGGGCTACCGAAGAATCCTTTTGGCCAATCGCCACATAAAAACATTTCACACCTGTGTTTTTCTGATTGATAATCGTATCAATCGCGATGGCCGTTTTTCCAGTTTTGCGATCGCCAATGATCAACTCGCGTTGCCCTCTCCCAATCGGTGTCATGGCATCAACGGCTTTAATCCCGGTCTGCATCGGTTCACATACTGGCTGTCGCTCCGAAACCCCTGAGGCGATGATTTCTACTGGGCGTGTTTCGCTCGATATGATCGGTCCTTTGCCGTCGAGTGGATTGCCGAGGGGGTCGACAACACGACCGAGCAGGGCATCCCCCGCCGGAATAGAGAGCAGTTTGCCGAGACTTTTGACTTCATCACCCTGTTTGATGGCCAAGTAATCTCCCAAGATAATGACACCCACGGAGTCTTCTTCGAGGTTGAAGGCCAACCCGATGATGCCACCAGGAAATTCAACCATTTCGCTGGCCATCACTCCCGAAAGCCCATACACGCGCGCGATTCCGTCACCGACCTGCAGTACTTGGCCAACTTCACGGACATCAATCTGCGATTCATAATGCTCAATTTCTTTCTGAATGACCGATGCAATTTCGTCAGCTTTAAATTTCATTTTGTCTTACCAGGATTATGTTTTCGTGCTTTTGTGTAGGCCTCATCAGGACACTGCCTGCCGAAAACTTACACTCTGTTAGTACTTACACTCTTGTTATTATTACTCTTAGATTTGATCTCGATTGTGATGCGTCTCAATGTTCTCAGTGCCACGTGCAATCATCTGTGTACGCAATCGTTCTAATTCCGAAGCTACCGAACCGTCATAGACGGTATCACCAATCTTGAGTATGACACCCCCGATCATTGCCGGATCAACGTGGGCTACCAACTCCGGTTCCAGCGAGAGCAAATCATGGACCTGCTTGAAGAGCTGCTCTCGCATTTCCTCGTTCAGTGGTGTTGCGGTTGTTACTTCCACTTGGCGACGATTCTTCCTCTGGTTTTCCAGGGCTTGGACTTGTGCAAGAATCGGTCGTAGATAGCCGAGCCGTTCTTTGCGGGCTAAAACCCGTAAAAAATCGAGCACGATTGGCGTAGCAACGCTACCGAAGATGCGGTCAATTGTCTCAAGTTTATCCTTGGCAGTGATCATCGGGTTGGCAAGCAGTTGCTCCAGTTCGGGATGCGGACTCAAAACATCCGTTATGAGAGATTCAAGTTCTTCGATCGCTTCGGCGGTTTTGCCACCCGCTTCAGCTGCCGCAAAAAAAGCGGTCCCATAGATTGCACCGACGCGTTCACCGGCTAAATCAATTTGAGCGGTATTGGCAACCATGGTTCTTGCTTTACGGTTTCAATAAGATTCGAGAATCAATTATCGCTGGGGCTAGCTCGGGTAAACTGGGTTTGCGCAGACTCGATCAACTGAGCGTGATCGTTTGGCGACAATTCTCGCCGCACAATCTTTCCCGCTAGGTCTACGGCTAAGTTGGTCGCTTTGTCCGAGATTTCTTTAAGCGCAATATCCTTGGCCAACTCGACTTCTCGGAGCATCCGATTGCCTTCTTCCGTTGCCTTAGTGTGCGCTTTTTCGACAATCTGTTGGCCAGTATGCTCAGCATCTCGGCGGGCTTCTTCGATGATTGCCCGCACTTCATCTGCAGCACCTGCCAGCTTTTCCTCGTAATGGG
>JABABY010000034.1 GCA_014237955.1 Planctomycetota bacterium | reverse complement strand
AATATTGAACATGAACCGATCCAACTGTGCTTCGGGGAGCGGATAGGTTCCTTCTTGTTCAATAGGATTTTGTGTTGCAATTGTGAAAAACGGGGCTGGAAGCGAGTACGTTTGCTGGCCTACTGTAACTTCGCGTTCTTGCATCGCCTGAAGGAGGGCTGCTTGAGTCTTCGGAGGTGTCCGATTAATTTCGTCAGCCAACAAGATATTAGTAAAAACCGGCCCTTCAACAAAACGAAAATCCCGGCGACCCGAGTCATCCTCTTCAAGCACATTCGTGCCGGTAATATCGGAGGGCATCAGGTCGGGTGTAAACTGGATCCGCTTGAAGCGAATATCCAGAATCCGGGCCAAGGTGCTCACCATTAGTGTTTTGGCAAGTCCTGGAACCCCCTCTAGGAGACAGTGACCACGAGTGAAGATGGCGGCAAAAATCTGCTCAATCACTTCATCCTGGCCTACAATAACCTTCTGCAACTCCTCTTGCATGATGCGGCGATGCTGGCTGAATTCCTGCAGAATATCGCCCAGGCTTTTTTGCTTCGCTGCTACGTTTTGATCACTCATAGGATCTATCCAAAACGAAAAACTATATCCACTCTTTGTGAGCCAATGTATTCTATAAGTGTAAACTGGTAACAGCAACGGAGATTTGGGTTCGATTGTCGCCGGAGAGGGTCCATTCTAAGATGTTAGTAGTATTCCCTGGCCATTCGTTTGTAAGGACTCGTTTCTTATTCGTATTTTTTTGCATATAGGTCTGATCGCAACGATTATGCTGGCTCCGCCATGCGTAATCCCAGCCCGCGCCGAAATTTTGGCGGGGGATGTTCAGGATTCCATTTCACGGGCAATCCGCTATTTGAAACAGGAGCAAAAAAGTAGAGGAAATTGGTCACCTGTCCAGGGGTTCCCCGGGGGAGTGACGGCACTTTGTACACTCGCACTGCTTGAAGCAGGGGTTTCCCCCGAAGATGCCGCACTGCGAAAAGCCCTCGATTATCTTCGAGCAGCAAAAAATTCTTCGGAACGTCGAACTTATTCGATTGCGCTTCAGACCATGGTCTTTTGTCGCGCTGGCCATCCTGCCGACCGACCGACCATCAGGGACAATGTCCGGTGGTTGGAAGAAAACCAAATTTCTAGCGGAACCAAACGAGGCTCCTGGGGCTATGCTTCGGGAGGAGGAGATCCTTCCAACGCTCAGTTTGCAATTCTTGCATTACACGAAGCTGCGCTTGCCGGCTTTGAGGTTAACAGGGAAACGTGGCGCAATGCAATTGATTATTGGCAGGCGACACAAAAACGATCCGGCGCATGGGGATATCCACCGAGAGCGGGTCGGGGAAGCATGACGTGTGCAGGGATTGCCTCGGTGATCATCGCCGAACGCAATGTGACCGATACCGATGCCCAATTCATCAACGGTGAGTGTGTCTGCAGCAATCCGGAGAGCAATGAATTCGTCAAAAAAGGCCTGACGTGGATGGGCCGGAATTTTTCTGTCCGGCACAACCCCGTAGAAGGCCGACACATTGGTGATCGGATGGAACAAAACAATCTCTATTATCTTTATGCAATGGAACGGGTGGGCCGCATTACCGGACAGCGATTTTTCTATGGCCCGATTCAAAAATTAACCGGCAAACACAAACAGTATGACTGGTATCGGGAAGGAACGGCCTTTCTAGTTGGCAACCAACACCCCAGCGGACATTGGACAGGGGGCGGCTACGCCGAAGAGAACCCACATGTTGCCACGAGCTTCGCGCTACTCTTTCTCGCAAAGGGTCGACGACCGGTTCTGATTGCAAAAATAGAGCGGCCGAACAACGACTGGAACCAAACACCCAATGACCTGAATAATTTGACGCGCTACGCAGAGCGGAAATGGAAGATGCCTCTAACCTGGCAGGTCATTGATTCTGAGCGCGCCCGAGCAGACGATTACAAACAAACTCCCGTGCTTTTTCTTTCTGGAAGTGATGCTTTTAAATTTTCCCCTTTGCAGCGAATGGAACTCCGAAGGTATGTTGAACAAGGTGGATTCATTTTTGCGGATAGCTGTTGTGTGGATAACGGATTTGATGCCTCACTGCGAAACGAATTGAAAGCAATTTTTCCGGAACCGGAATACCAGTTGGAGCAACTCGATCCCCAGCACCCCATTTGGTCGATTGACGAAAAAGTGGACCCGGAGCACGTCGACCCCGACGGTCGTTGGCTCTGGGGAATTAATTTCGGCTGCAAGACCAGCGTCGTCTACTGCCCTGGCAACCTATCTTGCTACTGGGAATTGGCAGACCCCTCGGGAAAAACGACCGCCACGGATTCCGCGGAACGCGAAATAGACACATGCAGGGCAATCGGCATGAATGTGTTGGCCTATGCAACGAACCGGAAATTAAAAACAAAGGATGCTATACCGATCGGATTGGCCGACGTAGAGGATGAGCCAACTACCGTACGGGGACACTTTGCAATCGCTAAGCTGCAACATTCAGGTGGATGCGATGCTGCACCGAGAGCCATGACACACCTTATGGAATATCTCACATACGCACACGATATTCACACTTCTACCGAGATACCTCTCATCTCTTTGGCAGATCCGGCACTATTTGAACATCATTTCGTATATCTCCATGGGCGACACGATTTTCGATTTACAGCAGATGAAAGACGACAACTGAAATTATTTGTCGAACGCGGCGGTACCGTTTTGGCAGATTCAATCTGTGCCAGCCCTGCGTTCACTAAAGCAATTCGCCGCGAAATGCGTGCGACATTCGGCACCCCTCTGATTCCCATTCCAACCGACGCTTCACTTTTGACCGCCGAGTATGGCGGAACGGATTTGAGTCGCATTACAAAACGGGAATCTGTCCGCAAGACAGATGGTCCAGGATGGCACATTCTTGAAAAACGGGGGCCTGCGCAACTCGATGGAATCCTTGTTGGCAAACGGTGGGGCGTTGTTTTCTCACCCTTCGATTTAAGTTGTGCGCTAGAAAAACATGTCGCGCCAGACTGTCCCGGCTACACTCCCGAAGATGCTACGCAGATTGCAATTAACGTGATTCTTTACTCATTGCTGCAATAGACCTAGCGTGAGGGAAGCATATTCTTCTCCCAAAAAGTCTGGTGCCAGAGAGCTACATCCGCAGATGCCAGCGATCCATGCGATGACAGCATGTCTTGCCAAGCGTCGTAACACTTGATTTTTCAAAGGCTTGCAACCTGAAGAACGTGGTTGAAAGAACCTTGACCACACATTAGGAGCGGCCTATAATCCCGCCGCTCCTGATTAGAGCAATTCTGCGTAAGCAGTTTTTGAGTTTCGGTTTACGGTGGTTCGCGGGTTCCGCCGTCCCTACTCATAGGCAAGGACGCCAATCTGATTTATCGTCTGAGAGTACAGAGTGGACTCATGGGGGTCCGCGCACCGGCAGTGGTGCGCGTTATGGTGACCGTTGCGCAGAAACTGTTTGTTCTGGCGCTCACCCTAGCAATTTTCCTTAGTGGATCCGAATCTCGAAATGCCGTGGCCCAGCAGCCACTACCTACCTTAGATCCACCTTCGACATCGATTGCGCCAGGCATGCTCCGTGTACGCGTCTGGCCACGAAGTGACCCAGGTGGTGTGAATGCCCAATGGTTTCCCAGTGCAAATGGGCGCGAGTCGATTGCGGTAATCACCGGCGGCATTAATGTGCTTGTGGAGGGGATCGATGGCATCAATACCGTCGACATTTCGACGGACCGACTTGTCGTCTGGGTTGGTGGCAACAAGCAACTCAATCTCTCGGGCATCAGCACGGTCGATGAAAAGACGCCACTAGAATTTTATATGGAGGGAAATATTGAATTTCGACAGGATGAAAGAACCCTGCAGGCCTCTCAGATGGTCTACAACGTGCAGGACAACCAAGGAGTCATCCTGGATGCGGAGCTTCTCGCGCCAGTTCCAGAATACGAGGGAAAAATCCGAATTCAAGCCGAGCGGATGCGACAGTTGGCCCGCAATCACTTTCAGGCCAACGGCGCTAAATTCACAACCAGCCGCCTTGGGGAGCCGGGGTACTGGCTCCAGGCGGATGAATTATTATTTGAAGAGGTTCCCACAACCGTTGTGGATCCCCGCTCCGGACAGACGGTGGTCGAAAACATGGGTACCGTTAGCGGCACTGGAAATTCTGTATTCATTGAAGGCCTTCCCGTATTTTACTGGCCAACCTGGAAAACCACGTTGGACGATCCCACATTTTATCTCAATAGCGTGCGGGTGAGTGACGACGATGTGTTTGGATTCCAGGTAAACACCAACTGGAATCTCTACGAAATACTCGGGATCACAAACGAACTCCCGGGTACAGAGTGGGATTTAAACCTAGATCTGTTGACGTATCGCGGCATTGGTTACGGGACCGCATTTCGCTATGACCGTGGATTCTTGCCACTCCTTTCAGAAGACACTGAGGGCCATTTCGATGCTTGGTTTATTAAAGACCATGGGGTGGACAACTTGGGCATGGATCGACGGGCCCTAGTTCTAGAAGAAGATTTTCGAGGCCGGATCGTATTCGATCATCAACAGCGGTTCGGCGACGGCTATAAACTCGTCGGCCAGGCTGGCGTGATTGGGACGCGCAACTTCCTACAGGAATATTTTCTCGAGGAGTGGAATACGTATCCCGATCAAGTCACGCGTGTCCGTCTCGAAAAACGGACCGAGAATCGCATGTGGAGTGTGCGGGGCAATTATCGTGTCAATCCATTTTTCACGCAGGTTGAATGGCTCCCTCGAGCCGACCATTACTGGCTTGGCGAATCGTTGTTAGGGGACCGGTTGACCTGGTACGAACACACCAATGTGGGGTACGGAAAATACCGAATCGCCAGTGCGCCAACCAACCCGATTGATGCTGGTCAATGGAGACCACTACCCTGGCAAGTCTCTCAATCCGGCGAGCGGTTTGCATCACGTCAGGAAATTGATTTGCCAATTTCCATCGGTCCTGTAAAAGTGGTTCCCTACGGACTGGGCGAACTGGCCCATTGGGGAGCCGATCTGAACGGAAATCCGATCAGCCGGGCCTACGGTCAAGTCGGCTTGCGGAGTAGTCTCGCCATGTGGTCGGTTAATCCTTTTGTGGAAAGCGACTTGTTGAATCTGCATGGGCTGGCACACAAAGTAGTCTTTGACACCGAATTATCGTATGCCGACTCTAGCCAGAACGTGACTCAATTTCCGCTTTATGATGCCATCAACGACGACTCGATGGAAAACTTCCTCAACCGATTACAATCACCCCAAGCGACAGGCGGATTGAATCGACCCCTGTTTCCATTTCTGACTCGGTTCGATCCCCGATCGTATTTGATTCGTACCGGGATTGGTCGCTGGGTCAATTCACCTTCTACCGAAGTCGTCGATAGTCTGACCGTCGTTCGCCTTGAAGCACGTCAACGTTGGCAAACCAAACGTGGCATGCCCGGAAATCGCCGGATCATCGACTGGCTGACCTTTGACTCGGGCATCGCATTCTTTCCACAAAAAGATCAGAATTTCGGTGAGTATATTGGGCTTATTGACTATGATTGTCGCTGGCATGTGGGCGATCGCTTTACACTCCTTACCGATGGTATTTTCGATGTGTTCGGCCAAGGCCAATCCCTTATCGATGCCGGCGGATATCTTAATCGCCCCGATCTCGGCAGTATTTACCTTGGTGTTCGTTCTTTTGGAGGTGGGCGCGTCAACGCAACGCCAACCCTCGACAGCCAGGTGGGTTTGGCCAACATTAAATATCGCATGAGTCCCAAATATATTGCGGCCTATGAAGCGAGCATCGATCTCGCCGGAAGTAGCAATGTAGGGCAACGGTTGGCATTCACACGAATCGGTGAATCCTTTTTGGTGCGGGCAGGGTTGCGCTATGATATGAGTAAAGACAATCTTGGCGTGGGACTCACGGTCGAGCCCCGCATCTTCCGTCGCACTGGCAGTAACTCCATTGAAGGAATTCATGTCCCACCGGCTGGGGCGATGGGGATCGAATGAGCCAATTTGCAACAACATTTATTCAGGCAATCACTGTCTGTTTCCCCACCCATTTTCGTGATAGGGTGTTTGCTTTGGGATTGGAGCGTCGCTGCTGCACAAGGGACGCGTCCGATTTTTTATCGTCCAATATTCTTATATAAACTGCGCGTCATGCTGGCAAAGGAAATCAAACCTGGCTGCGTTGTCAATTATCAAGGTTCTCCACTGCTGATTCAGACCATGGTAGTTCAAACACCTTCCGCGCGAGGAGCCGCGACCCTCTATAAGTTTCGAGGCAGGAATCTGGTAACCCGTCAAAAACAAGATCTCATGCTGCGTGGGACCGAGTCGATCGAGCAGGCCGATTTTGAGCGTCGCAGTGTCACCTTAATGTATATCGATTCAGCCGAAATACATCTGATGGACTCGGCGGATTACAATCAATACAGTATCCGCCTTGAAGACGTGGAGGAGCAACGTCCTTACGTCACCGAGCAACTAGAAGGCATGTTGGCACTCATTTACAACGGAGAGTGTGTGGGACTACAACTTCCAACGACGGTCGAACTGGCAATCACCACAACCGATCCAGCCGTGAAGGGAGATTCAGCCACCAAGCGAACAAAGCCGGCAACGTTGGAGACAGGCCTGGTGGTGCAAGTCCCCGAGTATCTCAAAATGGATGAACGCATTAAGGTCGACTCCCGAACCGGCCAGTATATTTCTCGGGCTTGATTGGCTTGCCGGATGCCGGGTAAACGTGAGGATCAGCGGTGGCGGCAATCTGAAGTGTCTGCTTGGCACCGAGCGCTTCGTTTCGTTAGGTGTGTTATAGGCGAAGTGTAAAGACTAACACTCATATTCAAAGAGGCTGATTTCATCATGAAACAAATCCGCTATTTTAGCTTTTTCAGCCTCTCCTAAAATATCTTGGTAGCTTCGTTTGTCCTTTCTGAATCTCGACTTTGCTCGCGGCAATTCTAGCTTTTCAGGAATGCCGACTCGCTTCCTAACTTCTTCTAGATCGCTCGAGAGATTTTCAAATCTACAAATCTTATCAACCGCGAGCCTTCCATTAATTGTGTATAATCCATAGCCTTGTTTCTTGAGGGTTAGCGGGGCATTTGAACTCACAAATTCAGAAGTCGTGGGCCGTGGCTCTGATTGATTTAGCCAGTAATATTGTGAGATACAGCGATCCCAGGGATTTCGCTCAATACAAAACTTGTAATAGCTATTCCACACCTGATCACCGACGTGAGCCTTTACTTCTTTGGCGGAAATGTGATTATAGAAATGCTTTTTTTCTCGTTTCGTTAACCACCTAGCCATGTCGTAAATACCGTAACTCGTTATGGGTAAGAAGTAGTTCTGTGGCCCCCGGTAGCCTAACTTCCTTCTCGTCTCTTCATCCTCGGCAACAATTGGCGTAATGATGTCATTTGGGCCACAAAACTTAGACAGCGCAATTTCTATTGACGTGCCCGCTGTCTTGGTTGTCTTTAGAAAAATAAACTTGTGACTATGGGAGATTATCATGTCTCGGTTCCTGATTTTTTTCACCTAACATGTATTCGCACATGTATTAGCCAACACTTTCGTGCTTAGTGTATATTATTGTCACGAAAAGGATCAACAGAAATATGATGGGCTTGTCGGATACCGAGTAAACTTGACGACCAGCGGCGGCGGCAATACGCCAAATAGCCTGAGAAAGGATAGAGAAGGATGAATCATGCTGAAGACAACAATGAACGGCTGGAACTGACAACACTTGTTACCGTGACCGATGGAAATCTGGCAGAAATTCTCAAACTGGCACTTGCTGATGAAGAAATTGATTGTGTCATTGAGGGGGAACATCAGGCGGGACTTACGGGGGTGTTTAAGATCCGAGTTTTGGTTTCCAAAAAGGACCTTCCACAAGCAGAGGAAGTTCTTCACCGCCATGCTGGCGATGCCGCTGAGAAGGCAGAAGAGGAAGAGGAACGCGAAGAGTAGCCGGCCAAAAACGCCGCTCTATACTAGAGATATTTCTCCAGTGAAATATTTCTTGGCGGTTGGCCTGTGATGGATTACTATTTATGATGTACCTAGTTTCTTGACCGTATAGATTCACATTTATTTTTGGAAGTTTTAGGATGGGAAAAAAGGAAGGCAAGAAAGCTCCCAAGAAGAAGGTTCCCAAGGAATTGGCGGTCATCAATGCCGACAACTGCACCGGCTGCGAAGCGTGTTTGGAAGTCTGTCCGGTCGATGCCATTGAAATGAGGACACTCGACGGGATTGCTGTTAAAGGGAATGGACAGTGGTGTGAAATCGATCTGGAACGGTGCGTTGGCTGTGTAGTATGCGTCCATATTCCACAGAAAAAGACCAATCCGTATGAGTTGACTGTCTGCCCCTGGGATGCCATTGAAATGGTCCCCACCGAACAGGTCCACGAGGTTGTCGCACAGATTGGCGGCCCACCCGGATATATTCACGACAACTGGGATCGCCTCGTTGGCACAGCCCACCAACTGGCAACACTCCGCGTGGAGTCGATGTGATGCTTCTACCTTAAGTGGCGAATGTGACCACGCGAGGCAACTAAAGTCACCTCTATGTTTGGCGTTTTTTTAGCAAGGCGATTTTTCAGGAGCCGCTGATCTTTTCGAGACAGCGTGTCATATACTCACGGCTTTCCTTTACAAGCCGCTCGACTCCCGGATCGTAATCAAAAACCTCCACCGATACCCAACCACGGTAATCGATCTCGCCGAGGGCTTCAAAAATCGGCACAAAATCCTCCTCTCCAAACCCGGGGCCCTGCAGGTTGGGATCGTTCGCGTGAAAATGGACCAGTTCGTCAGCGTAACGACGGACTAAGTCGGCGGCAGTCTCCTCTTCGCTCGCCATCGCCTTCACATCCAAATGGAGCCGACAGGCGGGTGATCCAATCTGTTCGATCAGTGCGACAGTTTCGGCAGCAGTGGTGAGAAAATTGGTTTCTACCGGGGCAAGTGGTTCCAACGCCAAAACCACCTCTAGATCCTCCAAGGCAGGCATCGCTGCGGAAAAAACCTCCCTGGCATAATCGCCTGCCGCTTCCAGAGTCACGCCCTCCTGCAGATTTCGTTGCGGGGGGGAACCGAAGACCATAATTTGTCCCCCAAGATCGCGGCAGAGGTGGCCTAATTCGACGAGATACTTTGCTGTCCGTTCTCGCACAGCTGCTTCAGGGCTTGTGAGGTGGTAGCCTTCCGTCTTGGCGAGTAGCCAATGCAAACCGACGACGGCCAAATCGGCATCTTCAACTCCTCGGCGAACCTGTTGACGCATGGCCGGCGAAATGGCACCGGCTGTTGGCCCAAGCGTGAAGGGGGCGATTTCCAATCCCGTGTAACCGCATTCGCCGGCAAAGGCGACCGACCGCTCGAGTGGCCAGGAGCCAAACGTCTCGTTGCAAATCGCAAACTTCATCCTTAACTGTTTCCTCGATTCTCTCCACCCTCGACCGATCCAATGCCGGGTAGGCTCCGCTGATTGGAGATGTGTTGTTTTTCTGCCTTCACTTTTGTTCCTCTCGGCACAGAAAGACGGCGACCTTCTGCGGTACTCGGTGCACTGAGCGTGGGTTCGGCCGCACCATCGAGGGACTGGCCCACCGAAACACGCTGTATCCGCTTCAAAGCGAGTTCGGAATATTCTGGAGACAGTTCAAAACCGATAAATTGTCGTCCCAGTTTTTTTGCAACACTTCCTGTCGTGCCGCTCCCTAAAAACGGGTCGAGTACAGACTCACCCTCGTTGCTTGAGGTTCGTATAATCCGGCCGAGCAGCTGTTCTGGCATCTGACAGCCATGAAAACCGGCTCGCTCCTTGAACGTGCCTGCAACGCGGGCAAAGTACCAAGTGTCTTCCTCGGCAGCAAAGCCATCGGGAAGATCTTGGGGTCGCAGTACCCAGGTGTCATCTGGTAAGCGGCCTTCCGGATTCGCACGCCGGTCGCCATAGACAAGCTGCCGCGCAGAAGGAACTCGAATGTCTGCTACATTGAATGTAAATGTATCGGGGTCTTTTACCATATGCAGTAAGTGGGCGTGGGAACGATTAAATTTACGTTTGCAATTGACGCCAAACGTGTAATACCAAATCACCCAACTGCGACAATATAGACCCAATTCTCGCTGCATGAGGACTTTCATCTCTGCTGCATATTCATCGCCGATCGCCAACCAGAACGTGCCCGAGGGCTTTAAAACGCGAACGATCTCCGCGATCCAGTCGGCCGACCAGCTCAAATATTTCTCCGAATCGAGCTTGTCTTTATACACATCGTAGGCGTATCCAATATTGAATGGTGGATCAGCGAACGCCAAATCCACCGTGTCGGCAGGCAATCGGGAGAGACCCTCGAGACAGTCACCGCAATGGATCTTAATTTTAGGAGAATCCAACGTTCACAACTTTCTAAAGAGCGTTTGCGGAGAACCTCAGCGCGGGTTATCGTACCAGGAACCGGACGCGGTTCAAGAAGCGTCCCCTTTGTCGTGCATTGAAAAACTCTGATTGCGAGGAACGCATGATCGCAGTTGGTGGGTTTACGGCCGGAGATTGTTTGCCATCGGGAATAATCGCATCCGTTTTACGCCAACACCTGTTTGCTCAATTTGCCACGCTTTTCTTGGACGAAACGGGGTATGGCATACCCGGGCAACCGACTCCGCATCTGCTCGATGATTGAAATCCCAATTTTGACGGGCACTTCGAAGTGGCTTGTCCCGAGAGTACGGTCGAGCTGATGGAGGTAGTAGGGCATCACGCGCAAATCGACCAATCGTTTTGAGAGTGTGCTGAGTACCTCTGCTGAATCGTTTACCCCTCGAAGAAGTACCGATTGATTCAGCACAAGGATGCCCGACTCCACCAAACGGGAGAGGGCCATCGATACCGGGACGTCAATCTCGGCAGGATGATTGATATGGACCACAACAACCGGCATACGATGTCGATTGGATAGCAAAGAAATCAGGGCGTCGGTTACACGAGAAGGAATCATGATCGGCAGGCGGGTATGGATTCTCAAACGCTTTACATGTTTTATCGGGTCCAAGCAAGCGACCAATTCTGCCAGTCGTTGGTCGGTGAGCATAAGCGGATCTCCGCCGCTAAGAATCACCTCTTCGATTGCTGTATCCTCTTTGATCTGTTCTATTGCGGGCTTCCAGTCTTCAAGTCCGCGAGGCATCTGGTCGTAAGGGAAATGGCGGCGAAAGCAGTAGCGGCAATGGACGGCACAGGCACCGGTAGCGATCAACAAAACCCGAGAGTGGTACTTGTGCAGTAGTCCGGGAGCTGTCAAAGCGTCGGCATCCCCTACCGGATCTAAAGAAAAGCCCTTGCCGATCTCAGCTTCTTCGGCGATTGGAAGGACCTGCCGCAACAGTGGATCCTTTTCATCCCCGATCTTTATGCGATCCAGGTATTCCCGCGGCACAAAAACTCCAAAAAGCTCGGATGCTTGCGCGGCGGCCTGTTCGTACTTCGGGGGAAGCTGCAATGAGCGACAAAGTTGCACCGGATCACGTATTGCGCGGCGCAGGGACTCTTGCCAAGAGAGGACGGGTCGCGTTTTGGAACTGGTCGCGACAGATCGCAGCGGGGTCGCTAAAATAGCCATCACCTCAAGATACTAAGCTCCCCGGAAAAAACGAAGAGAGGACAACCCCAGCGTGGCGACATATAGTACCAGCGATTTTAGAAAAGGCCTGAAGGTCCAGATTGACGGGGAGCCCTATCTGGTGATTGATTGCAACTTTCGTAAACCGGGGAAGGGAAATGCCATTTATACGCTACGGATGAGAAATCTTGTCCGCGGCACCATATTGGAGCGGAATTATAAGGGTGGTGAGTCGATCGAAGCCGCCGACGTGGAAGAAATTGAAAGCCAATTTCTTTACCGGCAGAGCGACAGTTATGTCTTTATGAATACCGAAAATTATGAGCAATACGAATTGACGGCCGAACAGGTCGGCGATGACTGGAGATTTCTCAAAGATAGCACGCTCTGCCAGATGGTACTCTACGAAAACAACCCGATCACCATAACGCCTCCAAATCATATTGTGCTGAAAGTTGAGTATTGCGAACCGGGAGCCAAAGGCAACACTGCCACCAATGTTACAAAACCGGTCAAAGTAGAAACGGGTGCGGAGATCCAGTGTCCCGCTTTTGTTGAAATCGGTGAACTCATTCGTGTTGATACCCGCACCGGCGAATACATCGAACGCGTTAAAGAATAAGGTGGCCCAACAAAGCGTTCGCCTACTGCGATATCGGATTGCCTATGACAAGCGACGGAAACCATCTCCAGTCGGGCAATCGTTGGCAGCCAACAGCCGAGTTGCCCTATTTGCAACTACGGGCAGCGTTGCTGCGGCGAACGCGTGAATTTTTTTTTCAACGTGGGTTTCTTGAAGTCGAAACGCCCCTGCTTTCGACAGATACCGTTGTCGATCAATATCTGGATCCGATCGGAATCACAACGGTGTCTGCAAAACAGTCCCAGTCCCTCTGGTTACAAACATCGCCCGAGTTGGCGATGAAGCGGATGCTTGCCGCCGGGAGCGGGGCCATTTATCAGATTACGCGAGCATTTCGTGATGGCGAAAAAGGGCCACTGCATAACCGTGAGTTTACCATGGTGGAGTGGTACCGCCCGAACGATAAGATGGAGGACGGGATTGCTCTACTCGCTGAACTCATTGAGGCCTTATTAGAAACCGAAACGGCCGAGTGCGTGAGTTATCGGGATGCCTTTATGCAACACGCAAACGTCGATCCGCTCACAGCGGATACTTCCCGTTTAGCGCAGGTAGCGACTTCTGCAAACGTTGCAATACCTGAACAATTTGGACTTGATCGGGATGATTGGCTTGATCTGCTGATGCTCGAATTGGTCATGCCACACTTGGGTTGCAAGCGACCGGTAATCGTCTACGACTACCCTGCGTCTCAAGCAGCCCTGGCCAGGATTCGGCAGACAGATCCGCCTGTGGCCGAACGGTTCGAGCTTTTTTACAAAGGGGTCGAACTTGCCAATGGCTATCACGAACTTCTCGATGCGGACGAACTGCGATCGAGAGCAGTGGCCGCCAACGAAAAACGACTGGCAATGGGCAAGAGCCTGCTACCGGTGGAGAATCGGTTGATCGAAGCAATGCGGTCCGGACTTCCTCCCTGCACCGGGGTTGCGCTTGGTTTCGACCGCCTGCTCATGCTCGCTGCTGGGGCGGACACGCTTGCTGATGTGATGGCATTCTATGGGGATCGAGCGTGAGTCTATTGGGATGGCTCGTCGCAGAGTGGCAAAACGGTCTTCTTCGTGAAAGTCGAACCATCGTTGAGCGTGTCCATGGTAACGGCGTTTGAGCCGCCATCCTGGTGGCAACTGTGGCAGCTGTACCATTGATCGAGGCTGCGGCGTGCGTCGTAGAAAATCGCCTCGCCCTGCCGAGCCAAAGTTGGCTTCTCTTCCGCCAACGT
>JABABY010000033.1 GCA_014237955.1 Planctomycetota bacterium | reverse complement strand
CGCAGGGGTCTTGCGCTTTGATGGACGGCCTCTTCGGGGGACTAGCTCAGCTGCGAGAGCGTCTGGCTGGCAGCCAGAAGGTCAGCGGTTCGAGCCCGCTATCCTCCACTTCTTTTTCCGCCTTCCCACACAGGGAAGGTATCTGGCTTGGACCCTCTCAAATTCTCCACTTCCAATCGAGACAAAACCGGTGTTTTTTCTGCAATGAACCGTTGCCGGGCCGGTTGTAACAACATGCTATCAGTTCGAGCAACTATCGGGCATTAGTATTTTTCGGCCTCAAAAAGATCTACCCGTGGTATCGGGGGTCTGCTAGACTCCGGCCCCTCTTTTCTGCGGCATTTCCGCAGCACCGGATCGATTTTGTTTCTCGAGGGCTCATTCCACTCGTAGTATATCGAGCAAATTATTAACGGCATGAAAATCACTGTCTATACAATTGTCTTTCTTAGCATCCTCTCTTGTTGGGGTCGGTCTCCTTGTACAACTGCAGCACCGCCCTGGCTAGGCTTGGTAAAGTCCCAACAGGTCGATGCTGAGCCCGACACGTCGTACAAACTCATGAAGGAACATGGGCCCTGGATGATCATGGCAATGACCTATCGAGGACCGAATGCAAAAGAGGAAGCACACCGGCTTGTGTATGAATTGCGCAAGCAGCATACACTGACCGCCTACACGCATCTTGAAACCTATGACTATTCTGAAGGTTTTATAGGAAGGGGGGTCGATAAATTCGGCAATCCGCGTCGCATGCGTCATCAGAACAACGATGCGATCAGTGAAGTGGCTGTGCTCATTGGAAACTATACTTCGGTGGACGACCCCAACGCCCAGCGCGACCTGAAACGGATCAAGGCACTCTCGCTTAAGTCACTCGCCTCAGACGCAGACAAAACCAGCCGCACTTTTGCTGAGTTGCGCAAACTCCACAAAGATTTGCTTGGGAAAAACAAAACGGCAAAAAATGCACTCGGTCCTATGAAACTCGCGTTCATAACCACAAACCCGCTACTACCTGACGAGTATTTTCGTCCCAAAGGCATCGATCGTTTCGTCGCACAACTCAACGAGGGGATGAAATACAGCCTGCTTGAGTGCCCCGATACCTATACGGTCAAGGTGGCAAGCTTCAGCGGCTTAATTGCAGTCAATCCTGCCCATATCAAAGAGATTGAGAAAAACAACTTCACCTCAAGCCGGCTGGAAGAAGGGGCCCTGAAAGCCCATCGACTAACGGTGGCGCTACGAGCCAAGGGCTATGAGGCCTACCAATTTCATGACCGCCGCAGTAGCATCGTGACGGTGGGGAGTTTTAACAAGGCACCTGAGAAAGTACCGGGAGGAACGCTGGTGTACGAGCCTCAGGTTCAAAACTTGATTTATCGGTTTGGAGCAAAACACAAGGCACCCCAAGCTACACCGGACCAGCAGTCGAGGGTACAATCTCGTATTGCACCAGAACAATTGCTTGGCATTCCATTTGACGTTCACCCCACCTTAATTTCTGTACCGAAGCGATCGGTGAGTAGCGATTTTGCACGACGCACACTCAGCATCCGCTGAACAGAAAATGATTCCCTGTTCGCTACTCATTCTCGGCACGCATAATCCCAAAAAAGGGATTGAACTCTCCGACCTGCTTGCGCACCTGGGCATCACCGTCGAGACGCTCGCCCACTATCCGCAAAGCATTGATGTTATCGAGGATGGTGACTCGTTTGCCGCCAATGCACAAAAGAAAGCGTCTGCACAGGCCCGCCACCTCGGACAATGGGTTCTTGGGGAAGATAGCGGCATTTGTGTCGACGCGCTGGAAGGCAGACCTGGCATCTATTCGGCGCGTTTTTCCGGGCCGGACGCAACCGACCTGGAAAATAATCAATTATTGCTCGACGAACTGGGAAATTTGCCCATTGAGCAACGGACCGCACACTACAACTGCCATATGGCTTTGTCCGATCCTTTGGGAAATATTTGTGCTGAGAGCGAATCCCACTGTCGTGGACGTATACGCTACGAAGAAGCAGGCAACCACGGCTTTGGATACGATCCGCTCTTTGAGATCATCGAATACCATCGCACGTTTGGCGAGCTCGGTCCAGCAATGAAGGCCACCATTAGCCATCGGGCCCGGGCAATTGCCTTATTGCTTCCCCAGCTTCACAAATTGTTACTCGATGGAACCGGAACTCCATGATACGGCGCAACCAGAATTCCCGCCTGCTGCAACGAATCTGGCTCGCTGGCTATCTGGTTACGATGGCAGCGATTCTTTATGGAATGATTTCTCTGCGCAACAAGCAATTGGACCAAAATAACACTGCGACTACCCAAGCCGATTGGCAACAATGGCGCAACGAAGCTGCAAGGCAGTCGACTGGAAAGGGACCTGTACAACGCCGTGTCCCTAAAACCATCAATCCCCCGATCATGGTTTTATTCTCTGACCACTTTTCCGTGATTGTCATCTTTTCGCTGCTCTTCGGATCCGCCTTTTATTTCATGCTTTATTTTTTCGTGCATGGCACACTCACTCGCAAATCGAACATTTGGCGACACCCTGAGAAGTAAAGCCGAGTGAACACCGATCGGTGCAATCGTTTTTTCAATCCACACAGACCCCCCCTCTGTCGCGGTGGGGACATCTCGGTGCTAGAATCACAGCCAGCCGCAGAGACGGGCAATCATTTGACAGACCCCAACACGCGAACACGCACCACCCCTGCAGCAGAGACGATCAAAAGAATCAAGCGGCAAAACCGCGAATCATTTGAACGGAAAAGCTGATGGCCCGCCGAAGACGACCTGCGGTAAAAGGACGCCCCACACGCAAAAAGAAAAACGATCCCACAGTTGTCATTATTCTGTTTGTGGGAATTGGATTTCTTGTCATTGCCACCGGTGTCTATTTCATCAGTACCCAAACGACATCCAAGGTTGTCAAAAAGAAAAAGTCTCAACCGGTCGACGTTGAGGGTGAGGGATTCTCCCGACCAGAACCGACTTCAAAGCCCAAGTCGAAATCTCAGCCGGTCGCACCACGGCCGAAGCCCAAACCCGATCCGAAAACAGATTTTAGTCCAGTTTTTAACCCGGCCAGCCTGAATCGGCTTCCTCTTGCGGTAGCGCTCCCCGAGGATGAAGGCCTTCTAGCAGAAAGCGTTTCCTTTCCGCCCAACGCGAATTGCCGACTCGAGCTCGATGTGCCTGCCTATGGCGATGCACACGACATGAAAATCGCCCGCGATCCGAAGAGTGGTGGCAGATGGCGAATTTCAATTCCGGCACAGGACACCCCGGTCGCTGAAATCACCCTAGATGAAGACGGGATATTTTTTAGCTGGGGCCCAGCCTGCCCCCCACAGGTTGCCACCCTGCTTCACAATTGCATGCTCAGCGTCCGCGCGGGCAAACACAAAAAGAAAATGCTAATGAGAATCATAGAAGCGGCACCCGATATTCGCCTCTTCAGTCGGAGACACACCGGCGAGTATGAGATGTCGATCCCGCACGCACCCGACAAAATAGTCTGGTGGACCGAACCGATCGTTCCAGAAGGGACTCCCGCTCCAGAAGGGGCTCCTTTTCACGCTCCGACCGTAGGGAGGCCAACCACTAAGGGCGCTATTCCACTGACGGAGTCCTACACCTGGATCCCTGAAAATGACACCGGCATGATCAGGGCACGCTTCCGTTGGGTATGGAAAAATTTTCCGGGTTTAAAGAACGGAACCCGAAATATTCAATTAACACTCACCAAAGATTATCAGATCGGCAAAGCGCCAAAGAATAACAAGCGGAGCTGGCGGCCTCTCACTACAGATAGTATTAAAAGTGATTTCCAAGAGCGGGTAGACATCTACCAGAAAATAAAAAACAAACTCCGTGGAAAGCGACCAACTCAAAGGCAATTTGAAAAGCGCGACCAACTGTGGTTAGAGGGGAACGCGCTTTACGACTTGTATAACTTCTATCAAGCACTTCAACATCACAAAATGCGGCTCGAACTACGCACACCCTCCGCACCGGAGGAGTCTCCGCTACTCCAATTTCCATTCAATCCGCATCAAATCAATCCTCCGATCGAAGAGGGAAAACCTATACCACCTCCAATAACGCCACCCAGTGGGCCAGACGATGAAGAAGACGCCGAAGAGTTGTGGATTCCTCCTCCAAGAGGCGATAAAAGTCCCTTTGGTAATCGTCCGGATCGAAATTAGAAACTACTTGATGCCGCCCCGACTTGTGCGCTCTATCTATGATCTAGACGGGCTATGATCTAGACGGGCAAGTTTAAGTCAGAACCACAGCGCGCCTCGCCCGAGACTAAATATTCTGCCTCGGGCCTGCCAAAGTCTCCCCCCCCTCCAAAAAATCCGGGCCTTTGCACTTCTAATCAAGCGATATCTTTGGGCTCTTTCGGGATTCTGTAATCGGTGGCTCACCTCGGGCCAGGCTGCCAGGCAAGGCACGGAGTCGCTCACCCGATTGACGCTCGAGCCCGTAATCGTTAGCATGCCTGTCCGTCACGCACCGGGCCCGTGACTCTTTAGTTTCCTATTTACTTGGCCCTTTTACTGCCTTACTCAACGCCGGAAAGATATCGCCCGCTCGGCGATCCCGATTGTCCGGTGTGCCGAAGGTGAGGAGAAGATATCTATGGCCGATGTATTGGTCAAACAGTTGGTTGAAGCGGGTGTCCATTTTGGACACCGAGCGAGCCGTTGGAACCCCAAGATGGGGCCCTATATCTATGGTCGCCAGAAGTTGATCCACATCATTGATGTGCGTGAAACCATTCGTGGCCTACTCCGTGCTCGCAAGTATTTCAAACAGGTTGCCGCCGCCGGCAGCCTAATACTTTTTGTAGGCACTAAACGGCAAGCAAGCAACACGATTGAACGTGAAGCAGAACGATGTGGAATGCCCTTTGTTTCGCAACGCTGGCTCGGAGGCACCTTAACGAACTTTCGCACCATTCGGAGTCGGCTTAGTCGCCTCGAGCAACTCGAGGAAATTTTAGGTGGAGAGCAGATTTCCGCCTATTCGAAAAAGATGCAGTCGGCGTTGGCACGTGAAAACCGGAAGATGTATCAAAACCTTAATGGTATCCGGAACATGAACCGTTTGCCCGAGTGCCTCCTGGCAATCGATCCGAATAAAGAACGCAATTCAGTCCGCGAGGCCACGAAACTTGGTATCACTACCGTTTCGCTAATCGATACTGACTGCGATCCAGACCTGGTGGATCTGCCAATTCCTGGCAATGATGACAGTATTCGCAGTATTGAATTGATTACCCGTATCCTGGCCGATGCCATTATTGAAGGCAAGGCAGAAGCGGCTGTGGAGCAGCAAGCGGCAGTTGAGGGCGGTGCGCCAGAACCGGCAGCTGCCAATGACGATGCTGCACCACCAGCTTGATTTTCAGGGTAATCATTAACATAGGGAAACAAGTCACTGGCCAAATGAACCAGGAAGCCCTCTCGGGGCACTATACACAGAATCCATACTAATTTTTTGTGAGGAGCAAGTAGTTTCATGGCTGAGATCACCGCAGCAACCGTTAAAGCGCTACGTGAACGCACCGGACTGCCGATGATGGATTGCAAAAAGGCGCTGGTGGAAACCGATGGTGACCCAGAAGCTGCGGTAGATGCCTTGCGGAAAAAGGGCGTTAAAACGCAGGAAACTAAAATGGGCACCCGTGACACCTCCACGGGTCGAATGGGAGTCTACACCGACTTCGAAGGTGGTGTGTCAGCGATGGTAGAACTACAGTGCGAGTCTGCACCCGTAGCAAGCCACGAAGAATTTATCTCTCTGGCAAATGATATGGCAAAACAATTGGCAACGGGTCCGGGAGCGGCAACCCCAGAAGAACTCCTAGAGCAAGCATCGCCAAGCAACAGTGGCACGCTTCGGGAACAGAAAGATGATTTGTACAACCGCATTAGAGAAGTTTTTAATTTGAGTCGCATTCTTCGGATCGACGGTTCCTGTGGAAGCTACGCACACCATGCGGGTGTCACCAAGGGAGTATTGCTCGAAGTCACGGGCGGTAATGCTGAAGCCGCTAAGGATATCTGTATGCATATCGCCGCCATGAATCCCACAGCCGTTCATAAAGACGATCTTGCTCCTGAACTTGTTGCCAGAGAGAGAGAGATTCTCGTCGAGGCCGCTAGGGGCGAAGGCAAACCGGAACAAATTATTGACAAAATGGTTGACGGTCGCATGCGTCAGTTTTACGCACAACAGGTTCTGGAAGAGCAGCCCTTTGTTAAGGATGACAAGCAAACCGTCGGCAAATATGCAGAAGATGCCAATATGAAACTAATACGTTTTGTCACGTGGGAGCTAGGTAAAGAATAACCATATTGTCTCAAAGGTCACGATTGCCTGGGGCCTCATAGCGGCACGTGCGAGGGAGCGTAACATGTCGAAAATGGAAAAGCCAACTGCTACAAAAAGCATGGAATATTCGCGCGTTATCTTGAAACTTTCTGGGGAAAGTTTTTGCCAGGATGGCGAGCGTGGCATCAGCATGGAGGCGGTAACGCATATTGCGAAGCAGACCTATCAAGCGGCCCAACAGGGCGTGCAGATTGCTATTGTTATCGGCGGTGGAAACATTCTTCGTGGGGCGCAGTTCACGGCTGGTAATACGATCATCCAGGAAGCAACCGCGCATTATATGGGGATGCTGGCAACCGTAATCAACGGGCTGGCACTGCAAGACGCGTTGGAATCGCTAGGCTGCGAAACACGGCTTTTGACAGCCGTCCATATGGATGGAGTCGCCGAGCCGTACATTCGCCGTCGGGCACGACGTCATCTGGAAAAAGGCCGCGTCATCATTTTAGCAGCGGGTACAGGCAGTCCATTTGTCACAACAGATACTGCAGCAGCCCAGCGGGCCTTGGAACTAGGAGCAGACGCACTGTTGAAAGCCACACGGGTTGATGGCATTTACAGTGAAGACCCGGAAAAAAATCCTCATGCTGTTTTTTATCGGGAACTCAGTTATGAGATGGTCCGCAATCAGAATTTGCGCGTTATGGACCCGACTGCAATTGCCCAATGCATGGAACATGATATGCCTATTGTCGTGTTCAACTACAACAAAGAAGGATTTATTGAACGCGCCGTTCGCGGAGAGCTTGTCGGCACCCTTGTCAGTAGTGACGTGAACGTACACCAGTGAATCGAGGCGGCAACGCAACGGCAATATAATATAATGGACGGCATCGATCGCATCGGTTCCGGCTATTCAAAAAAATTTGTAGCTCGTTTTTCTTTCGAGGTCTTTCCATGAGTGCCGACGATATCCTGCTCGATGTAGAAGAACGGATGGAAAAAACAGTCGAAAGGCTAAAACAGAGCTTGGCAGGCATTCGGACCGGTCGCGCAAATCCGGGTTTGGTTGATTCTCTGCGAGTCGAGGCATACGGTTCGCAGACTCCATTGAAGCAATTGGCGAATGTTGGCGCCCCCGAGCCTACACAGATTGTGATCCGGCCTTTTGACCCGACAACGATCAAGGATATCGAAAAGGCTATCTTGGAAGCTGACTTGGGCTTTAACCCCCAAAGTGATGGCCGCCTGATACGCATCAATATTCCCGCACTCTCTGGTGAGGTGCGGCGGAAAATGGTGGGTCGGATTAAGGACCTTGCTGAAGAGGGCAAAGTCTCCATCAGGAACATACGTCGGGATGGAAACAAAGCAGCAGAGAGCGAGGAAAAAAATAAGACTCTGAGCGAGGACCAGCGAGATGATCTTAAGGATGAAATTCAATCATTGACCAAACAATATGAGACGCTTGTAATCACAACGTCAAAAGAACGCGAACAAGAAGTCCTCGATACCTAATAAACAGAGCTTGAAGACCGGCCAGCTAACCAAGCTCCTTGCGGATCCACGCAAGGTACGTTTCACTACCACCAACAATTTCCGTCGCCACGATTTCAGGCTCTTCGTAGGGATGCTGCTCCAGAATAGCTGTTTTCAGTAAATCGAAATGTGTGCCGTCTGTCTTGGCCACACAGAGCCATTCCTGGGCCTGTTCTAATCTGCCCTCCCAGTGATACGTACTGGCGACTGGTCCCTGGACCTGAACGCAAGCAGCCAGACGCTGCTGCACAAGCATTTCCGCCATAGCTTCGGCAGATTGCTTCGAAGACAGTGTGGTCGTCACACACAAAATAGAGTTCAAATCCAAAAACAATCAAACGGGGATACGCTTAAAAGCTAGGAACGAGGATGAACCGGGACGAACGCAGTAGGTGCGGGACGATAGAGCCATTCGTGTTTGAGATGGCCTTCCAACCCATGGTAGATTTCCTCCTCTCGCTGATCGAGAGCATCACCCGGACGATAAAAGTTCAATTGTAGCGTTTTGTATTCAAATTTTCGTCCGTTCCCAGGTTCCTTCTTCGGGTCAAACTCGCCAGCAGGATCCTCCCATTTGTAAGCATTTGTCAGTCCCATAATCTGAATGGTCAGATAGTCCGTGGCTGAATCCACATCCATCCAAGTCACAACACCCCAGCGGCTGATTTCATCGCGTCCGGAACTAACGGGGACCGGCTCTGCGCTGATCTGCGAGGAATCGAAAAATTCATCGTATGTACAATTGGGTCGCTCGCGAATGTAAATTGCACGGCGGGCAGCAGGAATAATCTGGTCCATATACTGTACGGTTTTTCCATCGACCTGGAGTCTGTCATTATCAAAGGTCCGCAACAGGAATGTGGGGACAAACCGATGCTTGCCGATGCTGGCCATCATGTGCTCATGCGAGTCAACGTTTTGGATTTCATGCTCTCCAGGGTGTAAAGGATCGCCGGAGGGCAATGGCTTATGATCTCCCTCTACTGGCGTGAGATGGTCACCCGGGTTGGTAATGCGATAGACCATATACCAAACCACCTTTCTCTTCATCTTGCCGTCGGGCTGAGGAATATCGACCTCGATCAATCGCAATGGCTTGTGCGTGAATTGCAGCTGCCAGACGCCGCGACGAAATAAGACATCCTGTGCCTTGGAGTGGAGTGTTTTCGTTTTTTCAAACTCCTCGGGCGTCCATTCGAGTTCCGGCTCTCCTTCAATCAGTTCGACAACGTTGTGGGCCGCATGCGTCTCCTCCTCTGCCCTCTGAAGAGGTATTCGATTTTCTACGCCGGGCACGAGCTTCCGGAAACGTTGGGGAGTCTCTGCACCGGCTCGATCAACATGCGATGCCAATAGTGCCAAGCACAAGCTAAAGAGCACTGAGACTAAGCAGGGCAAGCGGTTTGCGAATGGAGCCTGTATCATTGGGCAACAATCCATTTCCAAAAACCCTCTAAATCAGAAGACCCGTTTCCCAGGTACTAAAAGTGCTGGAATTGAATGGTTCCAGTATAACTGGGCACTCGAACCAGAAAAACGGCAACTCCCCTCACGGGAGGGGCTCCAAGGAGATGTCTTACACACATTGCGCGAGGGGACCGAACAACCGGGCCACTTTAAGCGGATGGCATCCCTTTTTTCATGGCTTTGCCGACTCTTTTTTCACGTTTGGTGCTTCGGTCGGCGAGGCGATTTTGGTCGATTTGCGATTGGCAAATGCCAAATGTTCGACAATTTCTTGATCAGCGGCCCCAAACGGTTGGACCAGATCTCCCTCCATCGTGAAAACCAATGCCAGACGGTGCCCCTGAGTATCCGTGAGCGAATAATAAATCCAACGGACTGGGAGTTCCGATGCTGTGCCTGCAATTTCGACACGATAGACAAGATGTCCCCGACGGTTCGTGGACTCACCAGCATTCACAAAGGTACCAAAATTTGTGCCTAGATTTTTTTTAATGTCTTCTTGAAATTGCGCCAGCGTAATTGCTTTGCCTTTTTTGATGTCGGGCAGAGCCGAAACGTTACACTGTGCAATGAGTTCGCCTCGATGCATACGTCGCAATACTGTAGCTCGATCATCCTCTGCTGTAACAAACCAATTCTCATCATGCTGTAGTGAAACACCCAAGACCGCAGAATGATAAGAGAGGCGTTGCTGGTCCCAAGGAGCCGTTCCCTGCATAGAGACAAGCTCCTCGTCTGAAAGTTTTCCCGCATCCGTACCCGGCTCTAAAACCATTTTCAGTCGGAAGGTCGCTTCAATACCGGGACTGACATGACCAATGCCGCGCCGTTCCCGGCCCACCATCTGCAGTGAAGCAATTTTTCCGCGCCGAAGATCAAAATAGTACCGGGCCTTGATTGCGATTTCGCTTGCCACACCTAAAGTCGCCCCTTGGATATTTCCAGAGAATTCTACTTTTGCATACCCGCGTTCGACATTCTTTAATTCGCTCTTTACATCACTTTCGCCAACTGTATCCAGACCCAACAAGGCAGCAAGTAACGAGGCATCTTGCTCCCAGATTGTGCCAATTGCAATCGGTTTCTTTGGGAGAATCAATTGCAGTACATAGGGATCACCCGGCAAATGGATCAGATCGAGTTCTTCTCGGCGAAGCGGCCCTGCGGGGGAGTGAAATTGGAGGATGGTATTTTTTCGTTGAACACCTATCAGACGTCGCTGCTCTCTTAACAGGGGTGTTCTTTTCTGATTATTTATTTTCATCGCTACGTCAACCTGATCGTAATAACGGGCTGCTCGTACGAAAGGAAGTTTTTCCTCTTGCTCTGCCTCCTGATGTGCCTCAGGCGCGTCTCCAAAAAATAGCAGGCGATCCTGATAGGATACATTGGCAGTCACTTCCAAATCTAATTTTTCTGCCTCCTTTTCGCCCGGCAATACAAGCTGGCCCCGAACCTCGTATTCGACCTGCACGTCCGCTACTTCGCGGTAGGACTGTCGCATTTTGAGGTCGTAACGATTCGAGTCAGCGGCCTGCACAGAGAGGGGGGCGAAGCCGCCAACCATCGCTGTGGCGATGAGTACCTTGGTCAGGCAGACGATAGGAGCAATCCGTTGTATGGCCACGAAATTTTCTTTCCAAAAAGCTAAGGGACAGGGCCCGCTTCAATCCAAACGGAGGGCCCACCCAAAGAGTCGTCTGAAGGGATCGGTGGGCCATTGATTTGCTTCGTCCCCACCGCCCAATAAGTTGAGCCGTTTCGTGCATCGTTCGCCGATCGACGACTATCGGCCTGTAAATTGGAGAGGCAGGGCAGTTCATAGAAAGGCCAGGGGTTGGCCAAAAATCTCTCGGGAAAAAGAGTGGATATCCTAACTTCTGTCTGACAAACCGTTTAAGTTTCATTAGTGTCTCTTGTGAGAACAAAAATGAAATTCACGCCGAACTTTCTCATGACCTCAAACGACTTAGATGCGTACAAATACATGTATCCAGAAGAGGATGCTGTAGAGACCTGGCTCAACGGAACGGCTTAAAGACTTGGTTTTCTCGCTGGGTTGCGCTTTTTGCCGGGTTTTTTTCACTAAAGGCAATACCACACAAGGAACAGAGCAACACCAAAAGGAGCTGAGGGAATTAGCGGTTGGTCGCGGGATGGACTCGCCGTGCAATGGAACCGGCTTGGAAGGTTGCGAGGGAATCGCAGGAACCGTTTTCGGGGACACTCCATCCAGGCTTTTTAGGAGAAAGAGGCTCCCATGCACACGGAATACAGACATTCGGCATTTTTAAAATTACGCGACAACCTGCTTCACACTGCAACCAGGAGAGAACAGTTCGGGCTTGCTGCCACTGCAGAGCACCTCATTGAACAACTCTCCTCAAAGTCTTCTTCGAAGCGGAACTATTGCTGTGATCAACTTTTCCAGAAGATCCTCTCGAAAAGTTCACCGGTTGGCAGAGTGGACGTAGCGGCCCGAGAACGCATTTCGGGAACGGATGCCTGCCATGATTTGCGATTCCTTATTGAAGATCTGACCGATGCAGCTGAGTTTCCTATCGAGTCTGCAGGTGAGCCTGTCCATACTGTCGAACAGCTCAGCAAGCTCTTTGATGTTTCCACGAAGACAATATCGCGCTGGCGTCACGCAGGCCTGATCGCGCGCAAGTTTATGATGAACGGCCGAAAGAGAGTTGGATTTCTCAAGAGTTCCGTAGACCGGTTCGTTGTTGGTAACCAGGATCGGATTAAGCGCAGCAGTTGCTTCCGTCAAATGACTGCACGGGAACGGGAGCAGATCATTGCTGACGCTCGTCGCCTTTCAAAACAGGGCCATGGGATGACAGATGTTGCTCGCCAACTCAGTAAGGAGTTGCAGAGAAGCCCCAGTACAATTCGTGGCACCATCAAGCAACACGATCGGCTACATCCTGAACAAGCACTTTTCCCCAACTACAGCACGCCTCTCAATGATGAATTGCGCAACAAGATTTATCAACTCTTTCGTGATGGCGAATCGATTGATGATCTCGCAATGAAATATTCGCGTACGCGCACAACCATCTATCGCATCGTAACTCGAGAGCGGTATCAGCACATTATGAATCTGTCGCTCGACTATGTGACTAATTCTCAATTTCCTCGCATACGGAATGTCGATGCCATTCTTGGCCCCATGCCGGAGTCGGGAAAATCCAAGCCGAAATCCAAAATACCGGCTGATCTTCCGAGTTATTTAGCGAGTCTTTACGAAGTGCCACTACTCACTCGCGAACAGGAACAACACATATTTAGAAAATTCAATTTCGCCAAGTATTCTGCGAATCGACTGCGAGACAAGCTAAGTTCGGATCGTCCTCAAATTCGTCTGATGGATGAAATTGAAAACCTCTACGAACAGGCAATGGCTACGAAAAATCTTCTCGTCCGTGCTAACTTGCGGCTTGTTGTGTCTATTGCTAAACGGCATGTGGGTCCACAGGACAACTTTTTTGAACTGGTCAGCGACGGGAACACTTCTTTGATTAGGGCCGTTGAAAAATTCGACTTTTCACGTGGCTTCAAATTCAGCACTTACGCAAGCTGGGCAATCATGAAAAATTTTGCCCGTTCTATCCCCAATGAGCTAAAACAGCGCGATCGTTTCCGTACCAGTAGTGACGAATTATTTGCCGCCACGGAGGAACGGAGAACCAACTGGCTTGGGCAGGAGTTGGAACATCGAAGCCGAAAATCCGAAATCCGGAAAATTTTGACTCGACTTGACGATCGCGAACAAAAGATTATCATTCATCGGTTCGGCCTGGACTACTCTCAGGAACCCCAGACTCTCAAACAAGTAGGAGAGACCATGGGGGTCACCAAAGAGCGAGTCCGGCAAATTGAGTCCCGTGCCCTCGATAAACTGCGGGTAGCGGCCAGAGAGGATACAGTGGATCCTCCAGGAGTCGATTAACGGGGTTTTGCCGGTATTTTGGCTGGAATGATCGTGTGGCGCCCCTAGCGAGGGGATCTAGCCCAACAGGAGAGCCGGGAACAGAAAACGGGAAGCCGAGTCAGCCAGACTTATCCTCTGGCGCGACTCCTCTGGCGCGACGAGATTGGTTGCTGTTCGATAGGAAAGCGGCCTTTTTCCACGGCGTTTTATCATCCTTTCTGTTCTCCACCCCCCCTCCACCACCCCAGAGACCAGCCACAATCCCGGCAACGACTCAACAAGTCGGCGATCCACCGTTGGGCTCTTAAAGATCATAAAAATAGCGACTTACGTCGAGTTAACCCATATTGCAAGGCTTATTTACTTCGGTATATTTAAATGTTTCCATGCTGGGATTGGGCCGCTAGCGTAGCTCAATTGGCAGAGCAGTTGATTTGTAATCAACAGGTTGTGGGTTCAAGTCCCTCCGCTAGCTCGTATAAGTTTTGCAACCGGTCGGGTTTCTCCCTCGGAACAGTAGACGAACACCTTGGAAATCGCGTACCGCTAACTAGTGCGGGGTCGGAAAAGATAGTTCGATTGACGGTGAGTCAAAAAGGTGGTGAGG
>JABABY010000032.1 GCA_014237955.1 Planctomycetota bacterium | reverse complement strand
TCGCTTGTAGTTACGTCTGCTGGAGAGTTCACACCTGGCGGTGTTCAATCGATCATGTTCGCGGGTGATGCCTCGAGTATCGATATTCAGATGTCGACCACCAACAGTGGTGAATTGATGCGCGGTGGGGTCAATATTTATACGGTTACCGCAGGAAGTAATGGCCTGACGCTCCAGCCGACAATCAGTACCGCTTTTCAAGGATATTTGCCTCGGGACACGATTGCCATGTCCTTTGATCCGAGCCAACCGAGTTTTGCATCGAGTGGAATGTCAGGCGCCATAGGACAAGCTTTTATGAATTCGCGCGGCGCATCATCGGACTCACAGGTATCTGGCCGCAGTGGTGGTGGTGGTGGCGGCGGTGGTGGTGGTGGTGTCATGCCACTGTCTATCGGGGGAGATTTTGCTAGGCCCGGTCTCTTTGCGATTGCCGCCTTAGATCCCGCTGGCTTGATAAATTCAAACCTTGATATTTCTGGCAGTATTGCAGGAGAAGATCAGGAAGGTGAGGTGAATGCGTTGGGCAATGAAATCATTCCACTCGGAGAGGATGACTTCGGCGTCTGGAATGAAGAAGACAAAGAGGTTCCTGTCGAAGAGAAAGACAATCTGGATACGGACGAGTTTGATGGTGAAGGGGATGTACTGCCAGGAGAGGAAGAAGGACTTGAAGAAGCGGTCTCGGTTCTTTTCGATCTTATTGGGGAGCCCCTGGTCTCCGATTCAGGACATGTGGATGTCATTGGAATTTTAGAGGACGATCGTGGGTCGTCCGATCACAATCAGATGCCCGATGCACCAGTACACGATCAAGTTTGGGAAGCATCTGAATTTTCTGCCATGTCGACCGATGAGGCCAGAGCTCATTCAGCAGTCCGAGTAGAGCCTCCGGCCCAAAGCAAAGTTCTCCCTGTTTAGCGAGTGCTAGCATCTCTTGGCAGTTTTGTTTCTTGTGGCAACTGCCTTCTCTCGCCGCTCACATCGAGGGACTTGATGGCGTACAATGGGACCTTCCTGCAGCGTTCCTTCTGCTACGGTCAAAAATTTTGGATATGTTCATTACCAAAGTCCGCTATTGTCGATTCGCTTGCTTCATGCTTGTGAGTTTTCTGTTAGTACAGGAAGCATCTCCCGAGTCTACACAGAGCAAACATCCTGGGTTGGTTTTGGAAAAACCCGCAACGGGTCGCTGGGTGAAGACCGACCGGGGCTATATGGTTCCCTACCAACAAGTCATTCCCGGAACAGAGGTTCGCTTTGAAATGGTGCCGATTCCGGGTGGTAGCTTTCTGATGGGCAGTGGCGAGAACGAGGAAGACCGTACATCGGACGAGGGCCCGCAAGCCAAAATAACGGTTTCACCCTTTTGGATGAGCAAGCATGAGGTCACCTGGGGAGAGTATCAGATTTTTATGAATCTTTATGCGCATCTCAAAAAGATTCAGGGTCTTCGTTATCTGCTCACAGATACCCACGAGGTCGATTTGGATGGCAAATCGCCAGAACAAGTGAAAGAGATCCAGCAGGCTGCTGCGCGGCAAACTGCCTTGCGTAGGGCATTGCGTGTTCAACTCAATGCCGCCGACTTGACGGCACTGCGCAAACATTTGGAGCGGATGCCGGAAGATGTTGATGCAATCACTGCACCTACAGAACTTTATGAACCGGAGATAACCTATCAGTACGGTAGTGATGTGGATCAACCTGCAGTTACCATGACCCAATACGCTGCTAAGCAATATTCAAAGTGGTTGAGTAAATTAACGAACAGATTTTATCGTCTTCCTAGCGAAGCGGAATGGGAATATGCCTGCCGTGCTGGAACCACAGCGGCATATCACTTTGGCGATGATGTGTCGTTGCTCAAGGAGTATGCGTGGTATCAGGACAATGCAGAAAGTAAACTGCACGCCGTCGGAATCAAAAAGCCCAATCCCTGGGGCCTGCATGATATGCATGGCAATGTGGCGGAGTGGGTTCTCGATGGCTACGACCCTGCAGGCTATCCCGGCGACGACACGGGATTGCTGGAAGATAGAATTGTTTGGCCTGCCGAACCTTTTCCTCGTGTAATCCGCGGCGGTTCCTGGGACATGCCTGCTACAGAATGTCGAGCAGCCTCTCGTTTGGCTTCGAGTGATGAGGATTGGAAAGAAGAAGATCCCAACTTGCCCAGGAGCCCCTGGTGGTTAACGACAGACCCCGCGCAGGGAATTGGTTTTCGCCTTGTTGAGCCGCTTGCGGTGCCGGACAAGCAGACGAAAGAAAAAGTCTGGGAGATTGATGTTGATCCTATCCGTTGGGATGTCGAGGATCGCCTCGAAGAGGGCCGAGGGGTAAAAGATAATATCCATCCAGCGCTTCCCCAAGTCATAGAGCAGATGGAAGAAATGGAGTCGGGTTCTGGGGATTAACAGAAAATGTTGGCTCTCAGAACGCCTCGACGCCATATTGTCTACATCACAGCCGCATAAGGGATTGAAGTGGATTTTCAGAACAGCATGACGCGACGCAGGTGGTTTCGTTCCGCTTCCGGTGGGACGGCGGGTTTGCTTCTCAGTGGTCTGGCTGCTGATCCATGTATCGCAGCACCGGAGAAAAAACCGCTCTATAAAATATCATGTACCGAATATTCGCTGCATCGCATGCTTGCCAAAGGTACTCTCAATAACCTCGAGTTTGCCCCCTTTGTCCGTACGGAGTTCTCGCTCCGCGCGGTCGAATACTGGAACCGCCCGTTTAACGATAAGGCAAAAGATAAAACCTACCTTGCGGAGATGCGCAAGCGTGCCGAGGATGCGGGTGTTGAGGCAACAGTGATTCTTGTGGATGGTGCTGGACACCTTGGTGATCCGGATGCGAAGCTTCGCAGTGAAGCGGTCGATCGGCACAAAAAGTGGGTACACTGTGCTGCGCAACTCGGTTGCCATTCCATCCGGGTGAATGCACATTCGAAAGGCAGCTACGATGAGCAACTACGATTGGCTGCCGAGGGTTTGACAAAATTATCTGATTATGCGGCACCGGTTGGTATCAACGTGTTGGTGGAGAATCACGGCGGCTTCTCTTCAGACGGGGGTTGGCTGGCGGCGGTGATGCAGCGAGTCAACAAAAAGAACTGTGGCACGCTTCCGGACTTTGGTAACTTTGGGGTCTACAATCGCTATCTTGGCGTCAAGCAGTTGATGCCCTACGCCAAGTGTGTGAGCGCCAAGAGTAACCATTTTGACGCTGCAGGTAACGAGACGGGAACCGACTATCTCCGCATGATGAAAATCGTCGTCGCTGCCGGCTATCACGGCTACGTAGGTATCGAATATGAGGGCAACCAGCTCACGGAAGTCGAGGGCGTTAAGGCGACGCAGCGTCTTCTTGAGCGGGTCCGAAGCTCTCTTGCTACTGCGTCGTAGCAGACATTGGGCGTCTGAGAGGCTACGAGTCTCAGCTTTGCTAGGGCTCCTTTGTTAAGGCTTCTGCCCGGCGAGATAATTCACACCGTCGATGATCAGGTTTTGGTACGGCCCTTTGGTCCAATCGTTCACATCGTGTCCTACGGTGAGTCCTAAAACTTCTGATTTGCCCTGCGGGCATGTCCACATCACGACAAAGTCATCTTCTCCCTGCACACCACGCAGGAGTGGCACAACCTGTTCGAGTTGATACACGTTGTTATAGAGTTCGGTATTACCGGTCGTGAACGCCTTAGGGAACCTTCGAGTCGCCGGGTGTTCTTTAACTTTTTGCATGCTGATAGGCGCACTTTTGCCGTGGACGGTACTGGCGATGCCGGTAAAATCTCCCCACACGGGGAATGGGCGATCGCCATGTTTTAGCCGCCATTGCTGGACGAGTTCCTCTTCAGCCTTCGCATTGCCGTGATAGTTTGGCCCTAGGCTTCCCGGTGTGCCGGTTTTGAAGGTGGGCCACCAACTGTGCAATGAACAGTGGATCAACATGGCCGGGACACCATGTTCCCGGGTCTGGGCGATTAAGTTGGCGGCCGCTTCAAGATCGCGAGAATACGCGAAACAAAAGTTGTAAACGATGGCATCGAATCCCTTGCCAAAATCAGGGCGACGGAGTTTTTTGATCTGCGCTTCATGGTCACCAGTCATCACCGTCAAATCCCAGCCCTCTCGCTTGGCAAGTTGTCGGAAAATTGCCAATTGGGGTGTGTATTTGTGGTACGTTCCCGGTTCGTGAGTGAAGTAGAGAATTTTTTTGGGCGGACTATCTTCGGCTGCCATAACCATGGACGTACCGATGATGCTGTTGAGGCCAATCAAACAAAGCAGGATACATGGGATGCGAGCAAGCACGGTCGTCTCCGAATGGATAGATGGATTGAAATAGCTAATTGAGATCGTAACAGATGCTAAATTATTGTCGAGCTTGTTGTTGCATTCGCTTTAGGTAGGCCGCTTGCAGCGGCGCTTGGCAGGAGAGCAGCGCGTCGCGGTAATACTCCGGGTCGTCATTCATCCATTTAATGATATTAATGGCTTTTAGCGATGCGCTGCTGTCTTTTTTGAGTATGTTCTGAAGCCGTTTTCGCGCTGCCTGCTTATCCCCCAGGTTGTAGATTGCCCATGCGGCCATGGCGGCAACCTCATCGTCGGGATCATCAAGTGCATGGCGCAGTTCTGCTATGTTGTTCCGGGCCTCTTCACGGAGGAGAAAGAGTCCCACAGCCGCCCAGTAGCGTATGCCACGATCACTGTCCGAGAGCATGGATACCAGCTTTGCTCGATTGTCTGAGGATTGTTGTAATGCAATCTCGGAAGCATCGAGCAACCGATCAATAGGGTAAATCTTCTCGTCACGGACCATTTCGTAGATGGTCGTTCCATTCGACTCTGCGCGACGGACCATTTCGGTTTCCGGAAGCAGTCCGGCATCAAAATATTTTTGTTGCCAGTCCCGGAGCCGCTTCCGCATTTGGACAAGTTTCTTTTCATGCATCGGATCATCAGCGAGATTGTGAACCGAATAGGGATCGTGCCAGGTGTCGTAGAGTTCTTCAGTTGGTTTGTTCTGAAAAAACCGTCCCGTAACTACATCGGTCTTTCCGGCTTTGTGATGTGTCTCCCAGGCTCCAGCAGCCGGCGCCCGCCAGAGATAGGCAAGGTGCTGTCCGCGAGGCACGTAGGGCATCAGGTTACGGATGTAGAGATATCTTTTGTCCCGGACCGCGCGACCACTGTCGTACCGTTCGTCCATGCGTCCACGGTAGGCCACCATGTATTCGCGTTCTGATTCCGCTCTTGGGCCAAGAAAAATCCGGCCCTGCATCGTTCGGGGAATTGTGGCACCGGCCAGTGCCAGCCAGGTTTTTGGCATGTCGATAAAACTGACAATCTGTTCCACCGGATCACCCGGTTGCGCTGACGGGTAGAGCGAGCGGAACTTTTCAGGAATGCGTACGATCAGAGGGCAATGGATGCCGGTGTCGAACAGAAACCGTTTGCTACGGGGGAGCACACCACCATGGTCGGAGTTGTAGATGACAATCGTATCGTCTGCGAGTCCCGAAGCGGCCAGCGCGTCGAGAACATCTCCCACTAGGCTGTCCATGCGTCGGACAGCATCCTGATACTTGGCGTAGTTTTTTCGGATCTCGGGTAGATCGGGGTGGTAGGGGGCTAACTCGACACGGTCGGGGTCGTGCTTGGTGTCCTCAACCGATCCGTGGGCACGACTTTCGTGGGATTCGGTGATATTAATGACTGCAAAGAAAGGCTGGTTCTTTTTCAACTTTTCAAAATCAACATTTCCTGCGGCGTTGAGTGGGGTTTCATCCCAGCAGTCCCCATCGGCTCTGCCACCGATGTTGTAATCGGTTTTATTGTGATTGAAACAGGTATAACCGACTTTATGAAGCATGTCGGGGTAGTAGGGAATCTGGTGGTGCGGAATCGCGTATCGGCTTCGCATGGGGTGGGTTCCCGTCGATACCGCATGGACTCCTGTGATCCAGGTACTCCGTTGTGGTGCACAGACCGGCGTTGTGGCAAAGCAGTGGGTATAGCGAAAACCCTCCTCGGCCAGCTTATCTATCCGAGGCGTATCTGCATTGGGATTTCCATAGCAGCCGACCCACTGGATATTATTGTCCTCGGAAGTAATCCAGAGGATGTTGGGTCGCTCGGGAGTTGTCGCTGCCAGCAACAATCCCTGTCGGAGAAGTGTGGAGGCACTAAAAAATAGGTGCGCCGCCAAGAGCAGGCAAACTAGGACTTGCCGTGCCTTTGCCGGGGTGATTTTAGAGGTGATGGGCAGGGGAGGGGTCATCGTCAGCGATCCGCCCGGGGGTGCAAGTCGCGACAGTTGCAGTCGCGCCAGCTTACAGGAACGCCCCCCATTATCGGTTGCCTCTAGTGGTGCGTCAACCTTTACCTTATGCCGTTACTGTTGCATCGACTTCACGGCAACATCAACGTCCAATATTTCCTGGCTCTTGCCATGTGACCGGCCACGAATGGGTGCAGCTTGGTTCGCATCCAAACCCGAGGCCAGTCGGATATAATTATCGTCTGGGCAACACCGATTTGCTGGATCGAAACCGACCCAACCCAGGTCGGGTATAAAAACTTCAGCCCAGGCGTGAGTTAGTTCGTGGGGTGATAGATTGTCACTGGCGAGCAGATAACCGCTGACATAGCGGGCAGGCAGTCCAATAACTCCGCAGGTAGCAATCAGCAAATGTGCGTAGTCTTGGCAGACTCCTTGCCCGCTCTCGAGAGCCTGAGCGGCTGTTGTCGTCACAGTTGTACTGGCATATTTGTACAAGATCACTTCCGATGCGCGACGTGCCAGACGATGGACTCGGTCGAGAACTTTCGATTCGGAGATGGTGTCTACCGTTTCTCGGGTAAGTTCCTGAATGGATGCATTCGCAAGCGTGGTATGGGTTTTCTGTAGGTAGGCGGTCGGATGAATCTTCTCTCGGTGATTTTGTAAAACACCACCCGTATCGGTCGTTTCGACAATGCCCCGGACAGCAATTTCAACGGAGTTTCTTTCGTCACGTGCATAGAGCGTTTGGACATGGTTGCCCGCGCCATCCGTAAACATCTCTCCAAACGTTGTTTTATCCGATTCGATCGACCATTCGATTACCCGTAGCCCCGCATGCTCGCTAGGAGTGAGCTTCATGTTCTGCGTTACCTGACGCACGGAACTCGAATATGTGTAACGAGTAATATGAGAAACAGACAGTCGCATCAAAAACCACCTAGAAAATATGAGGTTCGTATTGTTTCACCGATCGAGGCAATTTGTGCCGTAAAGTCGTTGAGAAATTCATGCAGCCCTTCATCAAAAATGCTGTCAATATTACGGTTCATGAGAGATTTTTTCAGTTCGGCCACCACATTCTTAGCTTCGGTTGGTCGTTCGATAATATTTTCCAATCGATCGAGGTGGCGCGATGCTCTGCTCAAACAGTGCAGTAATGATCTTGGGCAGGCCGCGTTGAGGATCAAAAAGTGGGCGACCTTGTCGGGCGTTTGAGACCCGGGATACGCCCAGCGGAATGCGCGGTAGGCCGACATAGCTCGCAGCAGGGTGCTCCACTGGTAGTGGTCTACCTCACCACCCACGGCCGCAGGCGTGGGTAGCAATACATAGTATTTCACATCTAGCAGGCGAGCCGTGTTGTCCGCTCTTTCGATAAAATAGCCGAGGTTTAAAAAATCATATCCATCGTCTTCGAGTTGGGTACTTTCGATTGCGCCCCGCAGCAGACTCGCCTGGCGGGTGGTCCAGTCGCAGATTGTGGGTAGGTTGGCAGGCAGGTACTTTTTTTGGGCAAGGGCTTGCACTTCCTGGTATACCGTATTGATGACATCCCATACCTGTGTTGTCAGTGCGGTACGTACGATTCTTGCGTTTTCACGTGCAAGATGGATGCAGGAGGCAATCGATGAAGGGTTGTCTAAATCGTGAAACAGATACTGTTCAATGAACTGTTGTTTCGCCGGACCGTATTTTCTTGCATATCCTTCTTCGGCCCCTGCAGCCGAGAGAACGCTGCCCCATTCACTCTGATAGCCACTGCTCGTACTCGGCATCAGGGCGATTCGATAGCCAACCTCTAACAGGCGGGCATTGAGCTCCGCCCGTTCCATATGCCGACTCATCCAATAGAGACATTGTGCAGTGCGGCTCAGCATTTCAATCTCCTATTCGACCAGCACCCAGGTATCTTTCACACCGCCACCTTGAGATGAATTGACCACCAAGGAACCTTCTTTGAGTGCGACGCGGGTCAATCCACCCGGGCAAACATACGTTGTTTTTCCTACCAGACAAAACGGCCGTAGATCGACATGCCGTGGCACCAACTGTTCCTCAACATATGTTGGTGAAGTGGAGAGTGCGAGTGTTGGCTGGGCGATAAAATCGTGGGGTTCGGCACGTAGCTGTTGGGCAAAGTCCTCAATTTGTTTTTTGGTCGAGGTAGGACCTACCAACATGCCATATCCGCCTGAACCGTGAACCCGTTTGATTACCAGTTCTGACATCTTGTCGAGGACGTAGGCTAAATCGTCCGGATTGCTGCACCTCCGAGTTGGCACATTGTTTAAGATGGGCTCTTCGCCAAGATAAAAATGAATCATCTCGGGCACGTAGGTGTAAATTGCCTTATCATCTGCAACACCAACACCGGGTGCCGAACATATTGAGACGCCCCCCGTCCGGTAAGCGTTCATTAATCCCGGTACGCCGAGCATCGAATCAGAACGGAAGCACAGAGGGTCGAGAAAAGCGTCATCGACCCGTCGGTAGAGTATATCGACCCGCTCAGGGCCTCGAATAGTCCGCATATAGACGAGGTCATCATCGACAAACAAATCCTGCCCTTCTACCAGTTCGATGCCCATCATGTCGGCTAGGAAACTGTGTTCGTAGTAGGCACTGTTCATGGCACCCGGCGTGAGGATGGCAATCACCGGCTCGCGGTCACATTTGGGGGGTGCAACGCTTGCGAGGGTGCGACGTAAAATCTCTGGATAATCCTCAATGGGCGCAACCCGGTTGGTCTGAAACAGGGAGGGAAACATCCGCATCATGATTTCCCGATTTTCCAACATGTAGGAAACCCCTGAAGGGGTACGACAGTTGTCCTCGAGGACAAAGAATTCGTCGGCCCCCGTTCGAACGATGTCCGTACCCACAATATGGCCAAAAATACCTTGGGGTGGTTTGAAGCCGACCGCCTCATGTTCGTAGGCGGGATTGCAGTAAACGAGTTGGGCAGGCATTTTTCCCGCGCGCACAATTTCACCAGCATCGTAGACATCCATCAGAAATGCGTTGAGTGCCCGCGCACGTTGGCGTACACCACTCTCTATTTTCCGCCATTCCCGAGCAGTGAGGATGCGTGGGATCATGTCAAACGGAATCAGCCGTTCAGCATCGCTCTTGTCCCCATAGGTTACAAATGTGATACCAATCCGCCGGAAGAGCTTTTCAGCCTCAGAATGTTTGACAGCGACATGATCCGATGGCATCGACCGAACCCACTCGATGACCTGCCGGTAGGGCTCGCGGACCTCCTCATTGGCAAACATTTCGTTAAAGAAGTGGTTTTCGTTCATTGCATTTACAGCAAGCAGCACTGACTATTTCAATGTCGGGAGAAGAAAGTATAGCCGGAGAAGATGAGGTCTATCTTGGCCTTCGCACTATCTTGTGAACACTCCCTCGCGAGAGATGGCCCGCCACCACAAGCCGATTGCGAAAAGATGACCTTGGCAAGTATACCGCCAAGAGCAGCAGGCTCGAACCCCCGGCGCCAGGCAGAGCTGCTGCTGCTGAAAGACCCATTCGAGCACGAAGATCATCAAACCCCTTGTAAAATCGCAAAATAGGCATCCTCGGTAAGAGACCTGCCAGAGAGTTTTTCATGATCCCCGGCAACCCCACAATTTTCTAGCAGTGGTTAACGATGTGCAGTTGCTCATTGGTGGCAGCCGAAGATTCGGTACACTAGTAGCGTTTTAGAAATCGAGCTTTCCGGTTTCAGATTAGTCGGCGACGAATCCATTATCGTTGTCGTGGTGTAGCAAAGGAGACGGAGATGTTGACAGGCAGAGATCCAGGTTCTTTTCCCGGTGTCCTCGTTGCAAGTTCACTAACAAATTGGCTAAGCCAAGTCTCGGGCGGGAAGCAACCCCACATCTTCCTCTATCTGGTCGTCATCGTAGGGCTGATTATCGCGATCTGGCTGATTTATTTGATTTGCAGATTTCTGGTTTTCAGGCCGATTGCTAAGAGCAGATTTGCCTCGAAGAGTCTTCGTCTGAAACAAATTATAGAGAGCCGTGTACTCGGGAGTATGGCGAGCGTCGTCGCTATCGTTGTGGTCGATATCGGCATCGATTGGTTGCCAGATCTCGATAAAGAATTTGTTGGCATGGCACACCGAGTGATCAACTCGATTTTTATCCTTATCGTCGCTCATATGATTATCCGGGTAGCCCGTCTTGCCAATGCCCATTACTCCAGTTTGCCGTCGGTGAATCGTGAGAATGCCTTTGGGGGATATATAACCGTCGGCTCTTTTCTTGTGTATAGCATCGCGATCATCCTCGTTATTTCAACGCTGATCGAAAAATCACCTATCTACTTCATTACCGGACTTAGTGCGATGTCGGCGGTTCTCCTCCTCGTCTTTCGTGACACACTCCTTTCGATGTTTGCAAATGTCATCGTTACCACCGGCGACCTTGTGCGTATCGGCGATTGGATCACCGTAAAGGGTGCGGACGCCGATGGATACGTGACCGAGGTTTCATTGAACGTGGTGAAGGTTCAGAATTTTGACAAGACCATTACAAGTTTGCCGACCTACACCCTGGTCCAGAATCCGTTTGTCAACTGGCGGGGAATGTTCGATTCCGGTGGCCGGCGGATCAAGCGATCAATCTTACTGGATCAGCGATCGATCCGGATGCTTGCAAAGAGTGAATTGGATCAAGTTGCGAACATCCCACTCATGGATGAGGCTCTGACATTGGAAAAGGAGTCTGTTTTGGGAAGCCCCGAGTGTGATGATGGTCCGCGGATCACCAACAGCGGCCTCTTTCGTCAGTACATCTTAGCCTATCTCCAACAGCATCCGAAGATCCACCATACCGCGATGACCTTGTTGGTTCGCCAGTTACAACCGACGGCCAATGGCCTTCCAATCGAGTTATATTGTTTTACTACCGATACGCGTTGGGCATTCTATGAGGACATTCAGGCGACCATTTTTGATCATCTGTTCTCTATGCTTCCCGTCTTTGGACTCCGCGTCTTCCAAACGGAGAGCGATTTTGCCGAATCGGAAACGACTTCAAGAAAGGTGGATTTAAAGTCTGATTCGTTCGTGCCTTTTGAAAGTACGCCGGATTAACCCGATTCGCCATTGCAGAGTCATAGCTGGTTTTAGAACCTGCGATGGATTTAGAGCAATTGCATAATCGGAGTCTTATCGTTCCGGCATCTCTGATGCGAACTGTCGAAGCCGTAGGTCTTTAAATTCGACAACCATGTCTTTGTCGTGAATTTGAAGTGCGATTGCTCCCCGTTCGAGTCGTCCTTCTCGAGCATTGTCGGTGAATTCGGAAGCCAGTTTCCCATTAATAAAAAACTGCAAGCGGTTTCCTCGGACGACGATACGCACATCATTCCACCCGTGGGGGCGCAGATCGTCAAGCGACAGCGCATCGGGAATACGGGTCTTACGCAACTTGGCGTCCGGGGCAATCGTCAGGCGACTTCCGCGGGGACAGGGTGGTTCGCTCCGTTTGGCGAAGTGGAAATCCCACGCACCGAGAATATGAGGACCGATGCCGACATGTCCCAGGTCGGCGTGATACCCTTCGAGTGGCCGCTTGCCGGACGGGTCAGGCCGACTTCGGACCTCGATTCCCGAGTTGCCACGACCCGGAAGGCGGTAGCGGAGCCGAAGTTCAAAATTTCTCAACTGTTTGTCTTTCCAGACCAAATACGATAACCGATCGGCACTGCCTCGCCCTACGATGGTCCCGTTCTGCACCGTCCAGTCCGAGGCACTCTTTTTCGGCATCGCTTGCCAGCCGGTGAGCGTATGGCCATCAAATAATATCTGCCATCCGTCGCTCCGAGACTGCGATCCACGGTCCAATGGTTGCTGGCTAAAACCTGTTGGTTCCAAAGAATAGGCAAGAGCGAAAATCAGCAACAGGGCAATGAACCATTGGTGAACGGACATTGTGTGAGCCTCTAAAAACCGATCTGGGTGTGCAGATAGTATGAGATCATTGTACAACTGCTTCGTATCACCACAGAGAGATAGATCAAAAAAATCCAACAAAGACTATCAAAGCGAGTTGTTTAAAGAACCTCGACACCAAAGCAGATCATATCGAGAAGGGGATGTTGTTTTCTGTTTCGGGTTTCAGCGCCAATGCATGAGTGCGTCGATCCTTCAGAGAATGCTCCCTCTCAATCCTCGATGTTTATGCCTGAGGGCGATTTCATTGCCCTTAAAGTAAGTTCCCGGGGATAATTCTCGCCGGAGTGTTCATATTAGATGTCACTCAAATAGCGTAGAATAGGCCCGTAGAAACGACTCTCGGGGAGTATGCCCTCTCACTGTACCGGAGTGATCTTGTGAGTGAAAAAGCAACAGCATCAAAACCAATTTGGATTCCCCAGGCAATCGTCATTGCCTCGTTGTTCCTGCTCGCATTGAGGTCGGGCAATCCCGATCAGTACACCCTCGTCCTGCGTGGGATTTGCTGTGTCTGTTTTATGTACCTTGCCTATCAGGCCTATCAAAGAGGAAAGGTCCGCTGGACCTGGAGGCTCGGTATCGTGGCTTTGGTCTACAATCCACTCTTTATTGTGACGCCCAGTCGCGATATCTGGCTGATTGTGTACGCGATCACCATCGTGATCGTGATCGGTTCTATCATCGCATTCAAGCCACCAAAAATCGGACAGTAACCGCCCCAAGACAAAATAGTTTAGATCTTTTTGCAGCCGCTGACCGCGATGGCGGTCAACAGAATCGCAACCAGCAGAAAGACCGCACCTGCAGGAACCAGCAAGATCCCCAGGGAGGGATCGCCATCAGATGGGAAGAGTCCGCCGAGGAAAAAGCCGAGTGGCATTAGTACACTGGCTCCCAGAAGACACGTTGACGCTATTTTCAGATTACTTGTCTTCCATTCGGGAAGGCGGGCGACTGTCCAAGAGAAGGCAATATTGACTAATGCCAAGAGCGTTCCATGTGTGTGGGCGAGCGTTAGCATGGATCGACGAGTTTCATTGTCAACATCTAGATACCAGCCGATCTTGAACCCATGCATGACTTCAAGCACAATCCCCAGGCTCAAAAAAATCAGGAGCAGCCACCAACCGAAACAGAGATGGAAGCGGACGACGCCACAAGCGTTTTGTAGGGAGGAGGAATTAGAAGTAGATTCAAAATCACACTGAATCTCAGACATAAAAACTACTCCGGTATTGAAACAGGTTTGTCATCGCGCTCGTTTGTAAGGCGTTTGCGGAGCGTTTCCACTCCTTCGCCACCCGTCATTTCTAAGAGCCTCTCGTGACGTGAGTCTTTGGGTGTTTGTATTGCTTGCCAGGTGTCCAGCGCCTCTTGATTTTTTGTATTCAGTTGCGGTTCGGGTTCTAAGAAATCATATTCGAAATTGTGATACCCGGGTAATTTGCGTAATGAGCGATGGGCGATAAAACGAGGCTGTGCATAAGGGTCTGCGAGTAGTTGTGCCAAAAACGGAGCCTGCCAGGCGTCCCCTGAAATGTTCAGAGCCTCGTCCCAACCCATGTGCCAGGCGGCAAGCGAACGTTGCATTGCATCTCCCTTGAGCAGCCACAGCAGTGATGCCGCGATGCGTTCCTGTTCCGGGTCGAGTTGTGCGGGCGGTTCACCATACCACTCCGTGAGATAATTCGAGGTCCATTTCAGAGTTTTGTCGAGGTGACACAGATTACATGCATTTGGACGACCCGTTTGTGCGCTCACTTCTGCGTTCGGAC